>JAIWOB010000030.1 GCA_020217065.1 Chloroflexota bacterium
GGATGAAGTCCATACCGCGCCCCGTCACCCCAAAGCCCGGCGACACCTTTGCCCCCTTCGTCCAGCTCATCGCCTCCGAAGACGGTATGTGGAGGAACGAAACCGTCCTCTCCACCGCGCTGACCTTCGGCGAGCGACCCTTTCGGCTGGAGAAAGAATCCCTCATCCCCGGTGAATACCTCGTCGGCATCCTCGCGCAGGATTTGGACGGCGGCTTCACCAGAAAGTATGCGTCATTTGCGATTGAGTAACAAGTAAAAAGTGAGAAGTTACAAAAAGACCTGATGGCGCGAAAACCATCGGGTCTTTTTACTTTTTTACCTCTTAACTTATCGCTTTGTAACTTGTTACTTTAGTTTCTCCTTCTTTCCAAAGTCACGATACAGACTCAACGGTGCGAGAATCTTCTTCGCTTCGGCGGCGTTTTCGCCGGTAAGCCACTGCCGCAGCAAAACCGCCAACCCGGGACCGAGCATGTAACCCTGTCCGCACATGCCAATAGCGTTGAAGTAACCTTCCAGCCCGTCCACCTCGCCCACTATCGGAGCGCCATCCGGCGTCATCGGATAGGAGCCGCGCCAGGTGCGCCGCACTTTGATATTTTGCAGGCAGGGCATGATTTCCAGCATCCGTCTGGCGACTTGCGGCAAAAAGACCGAAGTCTCGCGGTGGTCGAAGCCGACAATGGGCGGGTTGGGCGTAATGCAGAAAATGATTTGCCCCGTATGGTGTTGATAGAAATAGTAGTTCGCCGAATCAGCCGTCGGGCGGATGTCCACCACCATCGGCTTGAGGAAGGGCGCGACGGGTTCGGTGATTCCGCCTTCGTGCGAGTCGGGATTGACGGGCGCATCCACGCCAGCCATTTTGGCGACCACCCCTCCCCAAGGTCCGGCGGCGTTGACCACCATCCCGGCGGTGTAGGTTCCCTTGTCGGTGATAACTCCGCTAACGCGCCCGTTCGTCCGCGCAATTCCCTGCACGGTTTCCTTGTAATGGAACTCCGCGCCGCGCAGTTTTGCCTGCTTCTCGAAAGCCAGCGCGGAAAGCATCGGCGAGGCGCTGCCGTCGCCGGGCGAAAAAGTCCCGCCAATCAGCCCGTCGGGATTGAGCGAGGGGATGATTTTCAGAAATTCCCTTTTGTCGTACCAGTCAATATCCAAGCCAAACTGCTTTTGAACCGTCAACAAGTCTTTGAGGGTCTTTTCTTCCTCGGGGCGATACGCTACAAACGAGTAACCGCCCTGCTGCCAGCCAATGTCGTCGCCGTATTTCTCTCGCCAGGTGGAGAAAATTTCAATACTCTTCAAACAAACGCTGATTTTCGCCGGGTCGGAATGGGTGGCGCGAATGCCGCCGATGGCTTCCTTATTCGAACCTTGACCGACGCTGGCGAACTGTTCCAGCGCCAAAACCTTTTGACCCGCATCCGCCAATTGCCACGCCAGCGGAGTTCCCACGCTCCCTGCGCCGATGATGATGGTGTCGTATACGTTTTTATCCATGGCTACTTCTCCACGCCGGCAAAAACGCCCAACGGCGCTTCAATGAACAGCGGACGAACGACGTTTTCCGTAACTTCCGACATCGGCGTTCCCAACTCGCGGAAGGCGCGCTTGATGAGACTGCCGCAGGTCTTGCCGCCGCAGGCGCCCATCCCCGCGCGCGTGATGGCTTTGATTTCGTTCATGTCGTAAACGCCCGACTGGATAATGGCTTTAATTTCCGCCAGCGTTACCCGCTCGCAGCGGCAGACAATCAGGTCGTCGGTCAGGCGCTCGACGTACTGCTCCAGCGGCGCGCTGACTTCCTTGTTTTGGATTTCGATGCCCGCAATCTGGTTCGCAATCTCACGCGGCGCGCGCACTTTGACCAGCACGGTGCGGTCGGTCGTTTTCGCGATTCGCGTGCGAACCACCTCCACGCTGCCGAGCGCCACGCCGACGGTGTTCAACACGGTTACATAGTCGCCAACCTGGATGGAGCCTTTCTCAAACTCGTAGGGAATGGTCACCAGCGCGGTATGCTCGTCTTGCTTGCGGAGGTCCACCAGCGTGATTGCCAGTCCCGGGCAGATGGTGACGCATTTCTCGCAGGCGATGCACTCCTTGCCAATCTGCTTGGAGATGTAATCGGGTACTTTGCGGATGTCCACATCGTCAATGACGATGGCGCCCTGCGAACAAACCGAGGTGCACGGGTTGCAAGGGATTTCCTGACTGCAATGTAAAACGGGATACACCTCTTCGTCCTCGGGGACGGTTTCATGCGTGATTTCGCCGGGGCGAGACTTGAGAATTTCAGCCGTGCGAAACCAGTCTTCGGGGATGTCTGGCGCGTCGCAGCCGAGGGCGCGGGCGATTTCCAAGCCTCGAATCTTGCCGGAAAACATCGCGGCGGAGGCTTCGGCGACCTCGTCGGCGTCGCCGGCGGCAAAAGCCGTCATGCCGAATTCCTTCGCTTTCTTATAGAACTCATCCACCGGGTCGAGACCGACCGCTACCAGCAGAGTGTCGCAGGCGAAGGTTTTTTCTGTGCCGGGGATGGGCTTCCAGTCCTTGTCAATGGCGGCAATCGTCACCGACTCCACCGAGTCTGTGCCGTTGGCGCTGAGAACCGTATGCGAGGTCATGACCGGCACGCCCATGCGCGCCAGCTTATCCTTGTGGACTTTATATCCCCCGCATTCGGGCAGGGCTTCGACCAAACCAGCCACTTCGATGCCCGCTTGAAGCGCGTGGTAGCCGGCAATCAACCCGACGTTGCCGCCGCCGATGATGAACAACCGCTCGGAGCAGCGCACCAAATCGCGGTTGACCAAAGTCTGGAACGCGCCCGCGCCGTACACGCCGGGCAGGGTGTTGCCCTTGAAGGTCAGCGACTTTTCGCGCGCGCCGGTGGCGACCAAAATCGTTTTGGGTTCAATCAAAACATAATCTTTTCCGTCGCGCACCACGCCCACTTTCTGGTCGCTGAACACGGCGACGGCGGTACTGTTGAGCCAGGCGGTCACGGAGGGAAACTTCGCCACGTCGTCCGCGAGTTTGGTAGCGATGTCAATGCCGCGCGTGCCGGCGTAACAGGCGTTGATGGAGCCGAAGAAGCGGTGAGTTTGCAGGACCAGCTTCCCGCCGAGGCGATGCTTGTCATCTACGACCAGTGCCTGAACTCCGCGCTGACCAAGCTCAATCGCCGCTGAGAGTCCAGCGGGTCCGCCGCCGATGATAAGACAGTCCACCTGCAAAGTCTCGGTCGGCTTGAATTTCTTGACGGGCGGGGCGTCGGGCAATTTGGGCAGGGCGGTCACAGGTTCGACAGCCATGCCGGGCGTCACCAAAGTCATACAGGATTTCAGCGGCAATCCGTCGGCAATCACTGTGCATTGAGCGCATTGCCCGTTCGCGCAGAAAATGCCCTGCGGCGAACCGTCTTTGGGGTGGTAGCCGAAGATGCGGATGCCGTTTGCGAATAGCGCCGTGGCGATGGTCTCGCCCGCCTGCGCCTGGAGTTTTTGCCCCTTCCAGGTAAATTCAAATTTCTCTCTTTCAGGAATGGGAAGAATGGGATGGGCTTTTAGCCGGTAATCCTGCATGGAAAAAACTCCTTGGATGCAGTTTGAATCTTGGAGGCGAGTCCGCCTTCAGAATAAGCATAGCAAGCCCCCGCCGGATGCGTTAGTGACGATAATCACAACTTCGGGTATGCGCCCGCATGATGGATTGCATATCTTTGAAGATGGTATGATGTGCAAATAAACCTTATGAATCGAAAAATCGCCATCCTTTGCTTTTTGGCCTTTGCATTATTCTACGGCGTCACCTCCCGCGCCGACTTGCAATTGACCGACGAGGCGGCGGTCTTTGCCTCCGCCGTCTCGCTTGCCGAGCAGGGCAACCTTTCAATTGACGAATTGCGCTGGCTGGATAAAATCATCAACCTCGGCGACACGGGCGTGGGCGGGCATTTGTACGCCAAATATTTTCCGGGCAATATCTTCTCCGCCGCGGCAGTTTACCGTCTGGCTCAATCAACCGACGCGCCTTTTTTGTGGCATGTGCCTCAGGATATTTCTGAAATTGGCGCGGTGGAATTGGCTTCGTCGAACAGGGGGGCAAGAGTCGCCCTTGCGCTCAACGCCGTCTTTGGCGCGCTGGCGATGACCTTTCTGCTTTTGCTCCTGCTCCGTCGCTTCGATTGGAAGACCGCCCTTGTCACCGTTTTGTTCGTGGGCGTCGGCACAGATTGGTGGTATCAGTCGCGCGGTTTTCTCTCCGAAGTGGGCGCGGGGGCGCTGCTCATCGCGAGCCTGTATTTTGCCGACCGGCGGCAACCCCACGCCAGCGGCTTGACGCTGGGGCTTTCTCTGCTCTTCCGCCCGACCAATTTGATTGGGCTTCCCATCTGGCTCAAAGCGGCTTGGGACAAAAAATCGCTTGGCTCTGTTTGGGGAATCCTGCTCGGCGGGTTTGGGCTTGCCCTCTTCAATTGGATTCGCTTCGCGTCGCCGCTGAATTTCGGCTACCGCGAAGAGAGTTTTACCCCCAACCTGCTCGACGGGCTGTACGGCGTTCTGCTCAGTCCGGGGCGTTCGCTGTTTTTGTATTCTCCCATCCTGACGCTTGCCATCCCCGGCGCATGGCTCTTTTATAAAAAGCAAAAATCCATCGCCCTCGCCGCCGCGTTGACGGCTATTTTTTATATTTTGCTGGCGGCTTCGTGGCACAGTTGGGATGGCGGCTGGTCGTGGGGTTCGCGCCTGTTGACGCCAATCCTGCCCCTTTTGGGATTTTTATCCGCGCCCGCGATTGACTCCGCCTGGGGCAGGCGCGGCGACCTTGCCGTCGCGCTGATTCTCGCCCTGCTTGGCTTTGGCGTTGGGCTGATGGCTTTGGCGGCAAACCCCCTCGACTCGTTGGTAAACGCGGTGGTCTACAACGGCGTGGACTATAACCTGACGGTCAACTCCGTTCAAAATTCGTGGCTTGCCCTGCAAATTCAAAGTTTGAAAGACTGGCGTCTCTGCCGTTTGGATGCGTACGCCCTGCGCCTCTGGCTTGGAAATTGCGGCGGGTGAAGCGTAATCTTATACGGCTTCGGAAAACTCCCGCCATGCCTGTTCCGCTTTTGTTTCGTCCATTTCCTCCAACGGCGGCTTGACCGACCAGCGCGGAAGGTCGAACAGCCGCGGCAGAAGGGCTTTCAGGACGATGGGGAAGGGAGCGTATTTTTCGAGGATGTGGCGCCGCTTTGTGATTTGCGCCTGCGCCCCGGCGGGGTCTTTGCCTTGCTGAAACAAATCCCAGGTTTCGCGCAGCCTGTCGGAAATTAAATTCGCGGGGGCGGTGATTGCGCCCTGCGCGCCGTTTTGCAGCGCGTGGCGCAGAAACGAGTCCGTGCCGGTGAGGACAAGCAGGTCGCGCCCGAAGCGTTTGCCCAACTCGACGGCAAACGCCTCGTCGTGGGAGGAATCTTTGACGCCCGCAAATTGGGTCGGGAAGGCGTCTTTAAGGCGCGCAAGCAAATCCAGCGAAAAGCCGACTCCCGTCACGCCGGGGATATGATAGCCGAGCAAGTATTTGTCTTTTGGAACGGCTTTCTTTATCAATTCGCTAAACCACCTGAACAATCCCTCGTCCGTCGCCTTGCGGAAGTAATACGGCGGCAGGACGACCACGCCGTCATAGCCGATATCGAAGGCGAGTTTGGTGAGCTCGACGGTTTCAGAGAGGCTGGGAGTCCCCGTCCCTGCCAGAAGACGAAAGCCGGGAAGTTGCTGCCGATAGACCCGCGCCGAGCGCAGCAGGGCTTCGCGTTCCTTTGGCGAGAAGGAGGGACCTTCGCCCGTCGTTCCAAACAACAAGCCCCCATGACATCCCCGGGCGGCGAGCAGCCTCAAGAAAACAGGGACAGCCTCGAGGTCGAGAGTTGAATCCGCTTTGAGGGGAGTGACAGCCGCGGCGTAGATTCCAGCCAGCGGGTGAAGGTCAGACATATTTTTTCTTATCCTTCTTTACAAATTTCCGCGCGGCTTCGTGGGGCGGTTGCAGCGGCTTGCCCTGCTTTTCCGCCAGATAATGCTGATGGTCCAACACCCACATATACATATCGCCTTCGGTCTTATCGGGGAAATCTTTGAGGATTCCGCTGCGGCGGATGACTTCCACGATGGGCAGGTACACCTTGTCGTACCAATGCGCCACCGCTTCCTGCTCGCTGATGTCGCGCTGGAAATCCAGCCCCATGAAGTAACGATGGACGGCGATGTGTTCCAACATGCGGTCAAATCCGTCGGGAATGGTGAGTTTGATATCCGCTTCAGGGCGGAGGGTATCCAGCCCGGTGCGTTCGAGGAAATTCACTTTCGCGCCGAGGATTTCAAGGTCTTCGGGTTTAATATCCGGGGTGATGTTGACTTTGGTGGCGCATTCGCGGACTTCGGCTTCGATGAATTCCTGTCCCTGCTCGCGGGCGACGGAGACGCGGTGATGCCCGTCTACGACGAAATAGACTTCTCCAACCTTGTAAAGCACAACGGGCGGGAGGTGAATGTCCTGGTAGAAAGCGCGGTCTACTTTTTTCCAGCGGCTCGAAAGTTGGTCTTCCTTTGGGAGAAAGGCGCGGTCGAATTCGTGATAGCGGTTCAGGCTGCCGGCAATCTGGTCAACGCGGATGGTTTTCACGCCGCGGTAAACCGGTCCGCCAACGCGAAGTTTTTCTTTGACGTCGTCGTAAGAGAGCAGCGTTGTGGGCTGCCCGGAAAGGACGGAAAACACCTGCTTGATGAAGGATTTGAAACGGGCGCGGTTGAAGTCGGCGCTGGTGCGCTCGTCAATGGGGTCTGACATATTAGTGGCTCGCCTCGATGATTTTGTAAGGATAAACGTTCATCACTCTCGTGATTCCTACAGTGGTTTCGGCGTTTGAAATGTTTTGTTTGTAGAAATGGGTATGTCCGTGAAAGAGATAGCGCGGGCGGGCGATGCGTATCAGCCAGTTTAACGCCTTTAGCCCGTGATGGGCGGGGTCCGAATCGTCATGGATGCCAAAAGGCGGCGAATGGCTGATGAGGATGTCAAGGGCGCGCCCGTACTGTATGCGGTTTAGCGCCAGGCGCGGCAGCATCCGAAACGCTCTTAAGAAGGCTTCGTTTTGGGTATGCTGGTTGATTCCATCTGGACGGTAGCGGATGGAGCCGCCAAAGCCGCCGATGAGGAATTTGTTTCGCCGTTCGATTTTTAAGTCCAGGTTGACGCAGCCTTCGGCTTGGGCGTTGGCGAAGAGCGGGTCGTGATTGCCCGGCACGTAATAAAGCGGCGCGTTCAACATGGTCAACAGGTATTCGAGGTAGGCGTAAGGCAGGTCGCCGCAGCCGAGGATGAGCTCCACATCCTGGAAATGTCCGTTGGACGAGAGCGTATAGACTCGCTCTAAAGCCTGGTCGCTGACCGCGAGAATCTTCATAGCCCCTGCATTTTGCCGCAGAACGCCGTTCCCCGCAAGCGGAATTTTTGACAAAATTGCAATTGTCCGGTATTTGCAATTCCTCCCGGTGCAAACTATAATTCAAGGAAATAGAAGTAAGCCGCAGGAGTCTGCTCTGGAAACGAAAAACATCACTTCCCCTATCGGGTTCGAACCGGAAGACAGCGGTCCGCGCCAACAACTTCAGTCCGGCATCACGCTGGTTAACCGTTACAGTATTCAAGACGTAATCGGAGTGGGCGGCATGGGGTCGGTTTATCGCGCCCGCGACCTGCACTTTCCCAACGTGGTGAAACTGGTCGCCGTAAAGGAGATGATTAATACCGCCCCCGACCTTCTGGTGCGCCAGACGATAGTCCAGAATTTTGAGCGCGAAGCCAACATGCTCGCCACGCTCAATCATCCTTCCATTCCCCGCATTTACGATTATTTCACTCAGGACGACCGTTCCTACCTCGTTTTGGAATTTATCCACGGCAAAGACCTGGAGGCGGTGATTTCGGATACGAACGGTTTCCTGCCGGAAGACCAGGTGGTGAGTTGGGCGATTCAACTGTGCGACGTGCTGTCTTACTTGCATTCCCACAAGCCGGACCCGGTTATCTTCCGCGACATGAAGCCCTCTAACGTGATGATTAATCACAACGGCGATGTCGTATTGGTGGACTTTGGCATCGCCAAGACTTTCCAAAGCGGGCAGAAGGGGACGATGATTGGCACGGAAGGATATTCCCCGCCTGAGCAATATCGCGGCGAGGCGGGTCCGCTGGCGGATATTTATTCGCTTGGCGCCACTTTGCACCATGCCATCACGCGCCGCGACCCGCGTCTTGAACCGCCGTTTTCTTTCGCCGAGCGTCCCGTGCGCCGCATCAACCCCAACGTTTCCAACGAATTCGAGGCGGTCATCAACGTTGCGCTGCAATACAACCCTTCCGACCGTTTCCCCAACGCAGACGCGATGAAAGAAGCGCTGATGAATGTGGCGCGCAAGACGGGGACTTTATCCAAGATTGCCTCGGCGCTGCCAGCCGCCGCCAGCGGAACGGGCATTAAACCCTTGTGGACTTTTAAGTGCGAGGACGAAATTCGCGGCACGCCCACCCTGCATCAGGGAACCCTGTTGATTGGGTGCTACGACAACAATCTTTACGCCCTGAATGCGGCGGACGGGCAGTTTCAATGGAAATACGCCACCGAAGGGGGCATTGTTTCGCGTCCCCTGGTTTACGATAATAACGTTATCTTCGGCTCCGAAGATAAGCGCCTGCATGTCATCGGGCTGCGCGCCGGCAAGGTCGTGTGGACGTACTATACGGACGGAAAAATCTACTCTTCGCCGCGCATCGCCGACGGTCACATCTTCTTCGGCTCTGAAGATCAGGACTTGCACGCGGTCAACGTCAATAGCGGCCGTTCCATCTGGAAGTACTCCACCGACGGTCCCATTTATTCCACGCCGCTGATTGCCAACGAAATGATTTTCTTTGGCAACGAGGCGGGCGGATTGTACGCCATTGACTTTCGCGGCTCTCAGAAATGGCGTTTCCAGGCAAAGCGCGCCATCACCTCCTCGCCCGTGTACAGCGGACAGGCGATTTATTTTTCTTCTGTGGATGGAAATCTCTACGCCCTCGACGCGGCAAACGGCTGGCCCATTTGGAAATTCCGTCTCGGAAAAGCTTCCATTTCAACCGTCGCAGTTGCCGATAATTTGCTCTTCGTCGGCGCGGCGGACGGCTTTATCTACTGCGTAGACGCTCGCACGGCAAAGGAAGTCTGGCGTTTCCGCACCGAAAATCAGGTGAGCAGTTCGCCTTACGTTTACAAAGACTCCGTCTATTGCGGTTCTGTGGACGGCTGTATGTACTGCCTTGAATATCGCACGGGCCGTCTGCGCTGGAAATTCGAGACCAAAGCCGCCATTACAGGCTCGCCGGTGGTCTTTGACGACATTGTGTATTTTGGCTCGACCGACCATCATGTATACGCCCTATTTGCCTAGAAGGAGCTCCCGTGGCTGAATTTTTTCAAAAACTATTCGGAAGCAAAAACAAAAAGGAGAAAAACAGGGAGCAGACTGCGCCCCAGCGCGCGGTTGACTTGGCTGTAACCGCGCCGCTTTCGGACCAGCAAATTAACTCCATCCTGATGAACCAGTATCTCAAATATGAGATGAAACAATTGGTCGCGGCTGCCGGGCAATCGGTGGGAAAACAGCGCGAACACAACGAAGACAGTTTGCTTGCGCTGACGACCACCATCGCCGGCGGCGCGGACGGCGTCCCCTTTGGGTTGTATATCGTCGCCGACGGGATGGGCGGTCATCAGTTTGGCGAAGTGGCGAGCAACGCCGCCGTGCGTATCATGGGCGGCAATATTTTGCGGAAGTTCCATTCCTATCTCTTCAACCTGCCCACTCAGGTTCTCCAGGAATCGCTTCAAGAGGTGATGGAAGCCTCGGTGATGGAGGCGCATCAATACGTCCAGCGCGAAGCGCCGGGCAGCGGCACCACCG
>JAIWOB010000031.1 GCA_020217065.1 Chloroflexota bacterium
TCACCGCCGCCCTCGTCTTAGGGCAGCAAGTGACCATCGCCCATGTCGGAGACAGCCGCGCCTATTCCATCTTCCCCGACGGCAGAATCGAGCTCATTACCCGCGACCATTCCCTCGTCAAACGTCTGGAAGAACTCGGTCACATCAGCAAGGACGAAGCCGCAAGTTTTCCCCATCGCAACGTGTTAATCCGCGCTTTGGGGCAGGGCGAGGCGCTTGAAGCCGATATTTTTACCGTTCCCTTCCCGCAGGGCGGTTACCTGCTCTTATGCAGCGACGGGCTGTGGGGCGTGGTCAATGAAAAAGACCTTTATCGTTTTATTTCCGAAGCGCCGAACCTGCACCGCGCCTGCCAGAGCATGGTCGAAGCCGCAAACGCCGCCGGCGGGCCGGATAACATCAGCGTCGTCTTAATGCAGATGATAGGATAGAGCCTATGTCTCCGGGCAAAGCGGATTACTACGCTGTGTTGGGCGTTTTTCGAGACGCGTCGCAAGAGGAAATCAAGCGCGCGTATTTCGAGGCTGCCCAGCGGCTTCACCCCGATAAGAACGTCGCGCCCGGCGAAACCGAGTTGTTCCTGGAGATTCAACAAGCCTACGAAGTTCTTTCAAACCCAAAGCGGCGCAGCCTGTATGACGCGACCCTGCCGCCTGAAATCGAAGCCAACCCTGTCGTAAAATATGAACTGACGTTCAGCCGCCCCAATTTAGTGAAACTGCGCGAACCGCAGTTGCTTTACATGCTGCTCGAAGCGGGACCGCGCGAAGAAAAGGAAACGCTTCCCTCTCCGCCGCTCAATATTTGCCTTGTGCTGGACCGTTCGACCTCAATGCAGGGCGACAAGATGGACACGGTGAAAGCCACCGCCATTCAACTGCTTCGCAGCCTGCGCCCTGAAGACATCTTCAGCGTAGTGGCGTTCAGCGATTTCGCCGAAGTCGTCATCCCTGCCGCCCTCAACGCCGATAAGAAGAAACAAGAAGGGCGCATCCAGATGATTTATCCGTCGGGGGCGACCGAAATCTACAACGGTTTAAAAGCGGGCTATCAGGAAGTGCGCCGCACGGCGGACCCTTCGCGCGTCAATCATATCATCCTGTTGACCGACGGTCATACCTACGGCGACGAACAAGACTGCCTGCGCCTTGCCGAAGAGGCGGCTGCCCAGAATATCGGCATCAGCGGCATGGGCATCGGCAGCGATTGGAACGACATCTTTCTCGACGCGCTGGCTGCCAAGACGGGCGGCTCTTCCGCTTACATCTCAAACCCCAAGGATATTCAACGTCTGCTGGTTGAAAAATTCAACGCCCTCATCAGCGTCTACGCCGATGAAGTTCTTCTGGAATTTGAGCGGCGGGAAGATGTGCATATCAATTACGCCTTCCGCTTGCAGCCCGACGGCAGTTCCCTCCTTACGGACTCTCCCATGCGGCTGGGACCTATCCTGCGCGATACGCCTTTGCATGTCTTATTTGAACTTGTCGTCAATCCCTCCGCATTGCAGGCGGAAAAACTTTCCTTGCTGCAAGGCTCATTAAAGGTTTCGATTACCGCTCGTCCCACGCCCGTTCCTCCCATTCGCCTTAATATTGTTCGCGATGTCTGCGCCGACCCTTCGCCCGAGCCGCCCCCGACTCGAATCTTGAGCGCGCTTTCGCGCCTGACTTTGTACCGCATGCAAGAGCGCGCCCGCAACGCGGCGGACGCCGGCCAATTCGATGTCGCCGCTCGTCAACTGCAAGCCTTGGCGACTCACCTGCTTTCTAAAGGCGAACATGACATGGCGAAAACCGCCCTTTTTGAAGCGGAACATCTGGAAAAAATGCACGCCTGGAGCGCAAGCGGCAACAAGGACGTAAAATATAAAACGCGCGCGCTTTTATTGGGTGGCTCGAAGGAGAATGCAAAATGATTATTTGCGCTAACTGTAAACATTCCAATATGGCGGGCGCCATGTTCTGCTCCGAATGCGGCGCCCAATTGGTAGGTAAAGACACCCTGACCACTCAAAATATCTCCACCGACCAGTTCGATAAGGGTTTTGAACCGCTGCCCGAAAAAGAGTACGCGCGCCAGCCGTTCGACGGCGGCGGCGACGCTTGGGGCAGCCTCCACCTCCTCGATACCGGACAGGTGCTTCCGCTTTCGACGCGCAACGAATTTACGATGGGACGCGTCAGCGAAGGACAGCCCATCATGCCCGATATTGACCTTTCTCCCTATCAAGCGTATGCGGCGGGGGTTTCCCGTCTCCATGCCGTCATCAAGCGCGACGCGGGGCGCGTCATTTTCATTGACCTGGGGTCCGCCAACGGCACTTACATCAACGGCAAACGCCTGATACCCAACGTTGAACAGGTTATCAACCACGGCGATATTGTCGCGCTCGGTAAATTAAAACTTCAGGTGCTTCTCAGAAACGCATAGGAAAGGAAGTTCACTCGCTCATGGCTTATTCTGTTATTCTGCATGTCACAGGCGAAACCGCCATCCTCGGAGAAGTTGAAGAACTGCCCAAGCCGACCGACGCGCTGATTACGATTTCCAATCCGCGCCAGCGCGACGGCAAGGATTTGCATTACATCAACAATAACGTCGTCCGCGTGATTTGGCCCATCGCCAAGATTAATTTCATCGAAATCCTCGAAAGCACCGACGAAGAGAAAATCATCGGCTTTGTAAGGGAATAAGGCTATGCCCGATAATATGGAACGCCGCCGTATTCTTGTCGTGGACGACGAAGAGCGCATGGTGCGCTTTATCCGCATGAATCTGGAACATGACGGGTTTCAGGTCAGCGAGGCGTTCAACGGCAAACAGGCGATTCAAAAACTGCGCGACGCGACCCCCGACCTGATTCTACTCGACGTGATGATGCCCGACCTCGACGGATTTGAAGTGCTGGAAACCGTCCGTGAAATTAGCAACGTGCCTGTCATCATGTTGACCGCCAAGGGCGAGGAAGACGACCGCGTGCGCGGACTCGAAGGCGGCGCGGACGACTACATTACCAAGCCGTTTAGCCCCCGCGAACTGGTCAGCCGCGTCAAAGCCGTTTTGCGCCGCACCGAAAGCGCCAGCGGCTCGATGCACGGTTTGCTTGAAATTGACAAACGCCTCAAAATTGATTTCGACCGCCGCGAAATATGGCTTGAAGGCAAACTCGTCAAACTGCGCCCCACCGAATACCGCCTGCTTTATCATCTGGTTCAAAATGCGGGTTGGGTGGTCTCCCACGACCAATTGTTGCAAAAGGTCTGGGGTTACGAATACCGCGACGAACCTCATTATGTCCGCCTTTACATTAATTACCTGCGTCAAAAACTGGAGAAGGACCCCGCCGACCCTAAATACATCCTGACTGAACGCGGCGTGGGGTACAGGTTCGTGGACTTCAAGCGAAATAAGGAACAGTGACCCATGCCCGAACCAAAACCTGAGCGCAAATTAGCCGCCGCAGCAAAGTTGATTGCCGCTTGCCTTGTTTGTTTCGGCTTGATTTACGGCGTTGTTTCGCTGGCGGTGTTTGTGAGCGGGTAAATTTTCTAACGAAACGAAAATAAAACGCTTGCGTTTTTTTAACGCAGGCGTTTTAAATTATGGGCGTAAGAAAAATCAATTTCAATTCAAAAGGAGGCGTTTATGTCAAACTTAACTCGTTGGGAACCCGCTCGTGAAATGATGACTCTGCGCGACGCCATGGACCGCCTCTTTGATGAAGCCTTCACGCGCCCGTTCCGTCTTTATGACCGCGACCTGTCCATGCCGGCTGTGGACATGTACCAGACCGACAACGAGGTCGTGGTGAAAGCCGCCATCCCCGGCGTCAAGGCGGATGAAGTCCAAATCAGCGTAACCGGCGACGTTCTTGTCATCAAGGGCGAGTCCAAAGAAAAGGAAGAGACCAAGCAAAAGGCTTACCACATTCGCGAACAGCGCTGGGGCATGTTCGAACGAACGCTTGCCCTGCCTACCGAAGTGGTTGCGGACAAAGCCAAAGCCGAGTTCGAAAACGGCATCCTGACCATCACCCTTCCCAAGGCTGAGGAAGTCAAACCCAAGACCATCGCCATCAAGACAAAGTAAAATTTCACCTTCAAAAGAAGCCGCGCCGGAAGGCGGCGGCTTCTTTTTTTTGCGCTGCGCGCCGGCTCAAAAGAGTGGGCTGCGGCGCGCGATTTTTTGCCGCCGTGAAAAGTTGCAAACGCTGCGGCGCAAACTTAAATCGGCAATTAAGTTTTGTTTTTACTGCGGCGGCGAAAGGGGTAAAATTCAAAGAGCGTAGACGGCGGCTTGTTGAATATTTCCGCGAGTTCATCGTCCGCCGTCAGAAAGGCTTCCAATGAAAAACTTCGACCCGAAGTATAACGACATCCCCAAGACCGAAATTCATTGCCACCTTGAGGGCGCAATTCGCACGCAGACTATCATTGACGTAGCGCGTGAATACAACTTGAAACTGCCCGCTTATGAGGTCTCCGAACTCAACAAGCGCGTCAAAATCCTTCATCAGATGCGCGACCTGCAAGCCGTCCTTGAAGCCTTCTCAATTTTCCAGAACGCCATCGCCTCGCCGGCGGTGGTGGAGCGCATTGCATGGGAATTGTTTGAAGATTCGGCGCGGCAGAACGTTAAGTTGTTTGAAGTCCGCTTTTCGCCCGATTGGGCGTTCCACACTCACAACCTCGATTGGGATGAGGCGCTCGAAGCGATTCTGCGGGCGAAGGAACGCGCCGAAAAGGAATTCGACATGGCGATTGGTCTGATTGCCATTACTTCGCGCGGCATGGGCGCGGACTCCTGCGTCCGAACGGTAGACTGGGCGATTCGCAACCGCCGTTATATTCAGGCGGTTGACCTCGCCGACGGGGAACTGCTTTACCCCATGCAGGATTTTGTCAAACCGATTTTAAAGGCGAAAGACGCGGGATTGAAGGTGACGATTCATTCCGGCGAAGATACCCCCGCCTCGGCGGTCTGGGACACCGTCCACGCCTTCCAGCCTGACCGCATTGGACACGGCATCCACAGTATCGAGGATATGAAGGTGGTGGATTTGCTGCGCGAGCGCGGCGTCACCCTTGAAGTGAACCCGTGGAGCAATTACCTGACCAATTCGACGCCGGCGATTGAAGCGCATCCGCTCAAAAAATTGTTCGACCTCGGCGTGCGCGTCACCATTAATTCGGACGACCCCGAAGCGCTGGAGACCAACGTCAATAACGAGTACCGCATCGCCCATGAAATCCTCGGCATGAGCATGGACGATATTGCCCTTTGCAATCGCTTTGCCTTTGAAGCCTCGTTCATTGAGCCTGACGCCAAACAAAGGATTTGGAATAAGTATTTTCGCGCATGAGGCTTAACGGCGCGTCTCCTCGACGCTTCAAAATCGAAACGCGTTTGCCGCGCTTCAAAAATTGAAATTGACCGAATCAAAACCATTGGGGTATAATTCCGCGCCACAATTTGACAGCCTGTTCCCCGCAGAGGGACTTGCAATTATCTTTTACAAAGGAAGTAGCCTCGCATGACCAAAAGAACGTATCAGCCCAAAATTCGCCGCCGCGTGCGGGTGCATGGCTTTAGAAGCCGCATGTCCACCGCCGACGGGCGCAATGTGTTGAAGCGCCGCCGCTTGCGCGGTCGTCATCAGTTGACGGTGCGCTCCAACGAACACGTTAAAAAAGTCCGCTGGTAGGTCTCTGTTCTTTTTGCAGAGATTTTTATCGAGGTACGGGTGCAGCGCAAGTTTCGACTGACCCGGTCTGAAGATTTCAAGCGGGTGCGGCAGAGCGGCAAGTCTTATGCCCACCCGCTTCTTGTGTTGGTGACGTCTTCTTCCCCGTCCTCGTCGCGGAATGTGCGCGTGGGCGTCGCGGCGGGAAAGTCGGCGGGGGGCGCCGTTCAACGCAATCGCGCCAAGCGCCTGCTGCGCGAAGCGGCTCGTTCCTGTTTGGACAGGCTGTCTCCCGGCTTTGACCTTATCTTGATAGCCCGCCCGCCTCTCGTGAAAGCCACTCTGCAAGAAACCCGCGCCGCATTGGAGAATTTGCTGCGGCGCGCCAAAATCCTCCCCTCGGATGAATCCTGAACGCGAATTCCATCTTCACGATTACCCTGACGAGCCGCGTCTGCGGGACCTGCCGCGCACGTTGGGTAATCTGCCGCGCATCCTTGCGCTGGCGTTGATTCGTTTCTATCAAATGGCAATCTCGCCGGGGCTGCCCGCCAATACCTGTCGCTTTTATCCGTCGTGTTCTCATTACGGTTATCAGGCTGTCTATAAATACGGCGCGCTGAAAGGGTCATGGATGGCGGCGTGGCGCGTTTTGCGCTGCAATCCATTCAATCCCGGCGGATACGACCCTGTCCCTTAGCGGCTTTCTTGTCCGGCGCGCTTGTTGTGACACAAGGAGAAAAAACAACTTGAATAAAAAACGATTAATTCTGATTTCGTTTCTTGCGCTGGCGGCGCTTGCCCTTAGCGCATGTTCCGGTGCGCCGGTTTCCAATAACTGGCACGGACTCGCCGCGGATTCCGAACGCGCTTATCTCGCCGCAGGCTCGTTTGTGTACGCGGTGGATTTGAAAACCGGCGGCGAAGTCTGGCGTTACCCCGCCGAAGCCGACAATAAATTCTCGTTTTACGCTTCCCCGGTTTTGACGTCGGACGGACAATTGCTGGCGGGCAGCGCCGGCGCAACCCATGTCTTTGTCAGCCTCGACCCGGCGACGGGCAGGGAAAACTGGGCGGAGGTCTTTGGCAAAGGCGCGTGGCTGGCTTCTCCCCTTGAATTAAATCAAACCATCTACGCGCCCAATACCGACGGGTTTTTGTACCGGCTTGACTTGAACGGCAAGCAGGCTGACGAACCCATCGAATTGGGCGGCGCCTTATGGTCGGCGCCTGTCAGCGACGGCGTTTTTTTATACGTCGCCTCCCTCAATCACTATGTCCATATCATTGACCCTGCGCGCGGAACCGTTGTCCATTCCGTTGACGTGGGCGGCGCCATCCCATCCAGTCCGGCGCCGGGCGGCGGCGGGGTCTATGTCGGCTCGTTTGCTTCCACCGTTGAATTTGTTCAGCCCGACGGCGCGCATGAGGTTGTCGCCAAGACCGGCAATTGGGTTTGGGGTACGCCTCTTGTGGATGGAGAGACCCTTTATTACGCCGACCTGAACGGCGTAATTCACTCTCTTGACTTAGATGGCGGAAGCCAGAATTGGGACGGCGTCCAGCCTGACGACGCCATCATCGCCGGCTTGCTCTTGCACGGCGACCAACTCTACGCCGCCGCCGAATCTGGCAGCCTCTTTGCCCTCGACCGCGACGGAAAAATTGTCTGGAAGAAAACCGTCGGCGGCAGGGTCTATACTTCTCCTGTCGCTGCGGCGGATTTGATTCTTGTCGCTCCATATCATGCGGACGCCGCTCTTGCCGCCTATGACGTTGAGGGCAAACAGGTCTGGACCTTTACGCCCGCCAAATAAGGAAACAAACCCATGTGGGATACCCTCATCATCAACCCTATGACCAATGTGTTGCTGTGGATTTATGACGCCCTCGGTCACGGTCCGCACATGTTTGGTCTGGCGATTATCTTGTTCACCATTCTTATCCGCGCCGTTACCTGGCCCCTGAACGCCTCGCAAGTCAAGGGCGCGCAAGCCATGCAGGAATTACAGAACGACAAGGAATGGCAGGAAATTCAAAAAAAATACGCCAAAGACCGCGAAAAACTCGCCCAGGAACAGATGCGTATTTACAAGGAACGGGGCATTAATCCCTTTGCTTCCTGCCTGCCAACCCTGATTCAATTCCCCATCATCATCGGCTTGTATCAAAGCATTACCCGCGCTTTATCCGCCACCCCTTACGACATGCTTAAACTGGCGCGCACGGTTTATCCTTTTCAAAACGTCGAAGCCATCATCCCGCTTAACAGCGTCTTCTTGTGGATGGATTTGGGACGCCCGGAGTCGGTTCAGGTTTTTGGCTTTGCCCTGCCGACCCTTGCCATCGTCGTGGCGCTGACGACTTATATCCAGTCTAAACTAACCATGCCGGCTTCGACCAACCCGAACGACCAGAGCGCGCAAATGTCCGGCATGATGAGCGTTTATATGCCGCTCCTGCTGGGCTGGTTCGCGTTGAATTTCGCTTCGGGAATTTCGGTTTACTTCATCACCAGCAACCTGTTGGGCATCGTCCAATACGCCGCAACGGGGCGCGCCAATTGGAGCAGCCTGATTCCCGGCGGAAGTAAAGACAAAAAATCTCCGGCGAAAAAGTAGAGAGGTCGTATGAACGACAGAACCACGCTCGAAATTATCGCGCCGACGGTAGAGGAAGCCCTCGCCCAGGGACTGGCTCAATTGGGACTCACAGCCGACGCCGTTTCGGTGGAAGTGTTGGATTCGGGAAGCAAAGGGTTATTCGGCTTTGGCGGGCGGCAGGTGCGCGTGCGTTTGATTGTCAATCCGCCTTCCGCTCCCGCGTCCCAGCCCGAGCCGCCCCAAGCGGCGGCGCCCGCCGTGAAAGAGGTCAAGCCCCAGGTCCAAGTCGAAGCCAAGCCGCGCCGCCCCGAAAAGAAAACGGAAAAGAATTCAGACCCGCAAAAGACTTTACCCCTTCCCTCAGCCAGGGAGGAGCCGGTTTCTATGGACCCGGCGCTGGATGCGGCGGAGGCGATAGTCTCCAAACTCATTCACCTTTTGGGAATGAAGGCTCAAGTTTCCGCTCATGAAGACGAGTCCAGCGCGCAAGACCGTCGTATTATCCGCGTGGACGTGCGCGGCGACAACTTAAGCGCGCTCATTGGACGCCGCGCCGAGACGCTGACCGCTTTCCAGCATGTCGCTTCGCTCATGGTGGGCAAGCAGGCGCAGCAATGGGTTCAATTGGTGGTGGATGTGGAAGGTTACCGCGAACGCCGCGAAAAACAAGTGCGTCAGATTGCCCTGCGGATGGCGGAGCAGGTGGTCAAGACGGGGCGCAAAGCCACCCTGGAGCCGATGACCGCCAGCGAACGCCGCGCCATTCACATCGAACTGCGCGGACATCCCGCCGTCACCACTGAAAGCACCGGCGAAGAGCCAAATCGCAAAGTGGTGATTTTGCCGAAGAAGTAAAGAAACGCGCTTCGAAGCGGCGCGCCGAAAGTTTCGCTCTTGACGTTTCAACGAAACCTTCGGCGCGCAAAACGCGGCATTGCGCGGCTTTATCCGATTGTCAGCCTTCTCGTTTTTTTTCTTTGCGCCGCCCACAACAGCAGCAGTCCAGCCAACACAAAAGCGCCCCCCGCGCAGGGCAATTGCCAGGATACGCTTTGGGCGCGCGCTTCCGCTTTTAGAGCCGCAGGAGAAGGTGTGGGCGTAAAAGTCGGGGTTTTTGACGCGTACGGAGTGAAAGAGGGAGGGAAAGTTCCCGTTTCTGTGGGGAGGGCGGTCGGCGTGGAAGTAGCCGTGAATTTCAAGTCGAAGGTTGGCGCTCGCGGCAGGGGGAGGGCAAGCCCGCCGCCGGGACGCGGCGACTCAGGCAGAGCCAGACGCAGAGCGGAGTCCATTTGAATCAACCCGAAGCCGTGATAGACGTCAAAGCCTGGCGTCCCCAAATCCAGCGCGGAAGATTCCATCTGAGACCTTACCAAAGCCGCGGAATTGTTGCCCGCAATGCCGTATAACACCGCCGCCAATCCCGACACAAAAGGCGCCGCCATTGAAGTTCCGCTGTTGTATCCGTATCCTCCGCTGCGGAAAGTGGAATAAATCATCCAGCCGGGCGCGACCAAGTCTAATTCCGTTCCAAAATTTGAAGTAGCCAGCCGATTGTTCAGGTTGTCCACCGCGCCGACGGCGACGACGTTTGCGTATCGCGCCGGGTATAGCGGCGGACTGGCGCCGGAGTTGCCGGCTGCCGCAATCAAAAGAATTCCCCGTCCGCTCGCGTAGTTGACGGCGTCTTGCAAAGCCAGAGAGTCCGAAACGC
>JAIWOB010000032.1 GCA_020217065.1 Chloroflexota bacterium
CAACGCCGACCTCCACCCTGGTTCCAGTTCCTTTGGCGGGACCGCAAAACGGGACCGTCTTGAGATGGATTGACGGCAGCGCTCTAGTTTACGTCGCTCCCTCTGAATTCGTCATGGGAAACGGCGGTTTTGACGCTCCCATTCGCACGGTGGCGCTGGACGGTTTTTGGATTTACCAGACCAAGGTGACCAACCGTATGTACGCTCAATGCGTGGCGGTTGGCGCTTGCTCCGCCCCAGCCCTCGAACTTGGCGGGCCGGTATACAGCAACCCGCAATACGCCAATCACCCGGTCGTCGGCGTCACGTGGGACCAGGCGCAGACCTATTGCGGCTGGGCGCAGGGTCAATTGCCCACTGAAGCGCAATGGGAAAAAGCCGCCAGGGGCGCCGGCGGCAACCCGTATCCGTGGGGGGTGGATAAACCCGGCTGCGACCTGCTCAATCTTGGCTATTGCATGGGGCATACTTCCGAGGTGGACGCCTTCCCAGACGGAAAGAGCCCCTATGGTTTGTATGATATGGCGGGCAATGTCTTTGAATGGGTCGCCGATTGGTACGACGCGGCGTATTACACAAACGCCCCCGCCGCCAACCCCGCCGGCCCCGAAAATGGAACCTATCGTTCCATTCGCGGCAGTTCTTTTGAAACCGATTTTGACCAGGTTGAATCTGCCATCCGCCATTTTGGCGCGCAAGCCTATCATAACCGCGACCTCGGATTTCGCTGCGTGGTCAACGCCCCGCAGTTCTTCGCCCCTTATTGTCAAACGGCGGCTTACATCCCTTCGGGGGCGCTCGTTTCCGGTGGATGCGAACTTCCGCAGACCAGAGTCGCCGGGCAATATTGCGCCGCCGGCAATAGTTACGCGACCATCGCCCTGCCCAAAGACGCAATTTACGAAGCGAGCAGCGCGCTAAAATGCGATGAGGCTGTGGTGGACGGGCAGCGTCTTCTTGTCTGCCGCGGACCCAACACAAAAGAGACCACCAACCCCTTGACGGTCTGTAACCCAACTTGCAGCAATTCGCCGCAAATCACCGGCGCCGCTCCCGCCTGCGACCCCGGCTATACCCTGGACGCCGCTTCCTCTTCTTGTAACTATTCGCCCATTTCCGCAGAGCCAGGCTTGGCGGGCTGTCCTTCCGGTTACGTCCTGACAAACGACGGCGGCGTCCAATCCTGTGTGGCTGGCAAAAACCAAAACGGCGAATGCCCTGCCGGTTTGTATTTTGACGCCCTCGCCGGCAGATGCGCTGCGCCCACCGGCTTATCCGTCGTCCCCTATGGAATTGACAACCCGGAATTGGCGGTTCAGTCCTATTCGGGCTGTCCCTATGGATTTTCATACAACGAAACGTTTCAATGCTGTCAGGCTGTGAGCGGCGGAACGTATCCGGGCTGCTCGCCCGGCTCCACTTTTAGCGCCGAGTTGGGCGCCTGTTCGCCGGGCGAAATTCGGCTTGCCGGCCCCGGCTGCGTCACCCTGGACGTGACCACGCTCAAATGTATGCAGCCTGTGGATACCTGCGCTCCCATTCAAGACGAGACGCGCTGTATTCATAATCCCTTCTGCCGCTGGAATGAAAAGAACGGCACTTGCGATATAAGAAAATAGAGAGCCATGATTTTCTCGAAAACCCCGCGTCCCGAAGTTTTGAAATCCCTCGCCGACGTAAAATACGTCCCATTCTGGCTGGACGACCCCGCGCGTCCCGCCCCAGCCTCCGCGCTGACTGAACATATCAAAGCCGACCTGACCGTCGTCGGCGCGGGGTTTACCGGCTTGTGGACGGCGCTGCTGGCAAAACAAGCCGACCCTTCGCGCGATGTGGTTTTGCTCGAAGCGGGGGAGGCGGGCTGCGGCGCGAGCGGGCGCAACGGCGGGTTTGTCTCCGCTTCGATTACGCATAACTTCGGCAACGGATTTAACCGCTGGCGCAAAGAATTGCCCAAACTCCTCGAACTGGGGCATAAAAACCTCGCCGAAATCGAAGCGACAATCGCTCAGTTTCACATTGATTGCGATTACGTCCGGTCCGGCGAACTCAACGTCGCCCTTGAGCCGTATCAACTGGAGGGCATGAAGGAAGAGCGTGAGGAAGCCGCGCCGTATGGAGAAAACTACACCCTTTACGATGAAGGGCAGGTTCGCGCGCTGATTAACTCGCCCCTCTTTATTGGCGCGTCGTGGAATCCCGCGAACGGCATGGTCAACCCGGCGCGGCTGGCGTGGGGCTTGCGGCGGGCGTGTCTCGAAGCGGGAGTGCGCTTGTTTGAAGAGACTCGGGTTCGGGCGCTGGAAGAAGACGGCAGGGCGGTCGTTCTTAAGACCGATTATGGGCGGGTGGAATCTCAAAAGGCGGCGCTCGCCACCAACGCCTTCCCGCCTTTGCTCAAACGCCTTTCTCTCTTCATGGTCCCCGTCTATGACTATGTTTTGATGACCGAACCGCTTTCAAGAGAACAGCGGGCTGCGATTGGCTGGCAGGGACGCGAAGGATTAAGCGATTCGGCGAACCAGTTTCATTATTCTCAAATGACGGCGGACGGCAGGATTTTGTGGGGCGGATACGATGCGGTTTATTATCGAAACAACGCCGTCGCCTCGCACTTGGAGCGCTGCCCCGAAACTTTCGCCCGCCTGGCGGAGCATTTCTTCCAAGTCTTTCCCCAATTGACGGGCTTGCGCTTTACCCATGCCTGGGGCGGCGTCATAGACACTTGCTCGCGCTATACCGCGTTTTGGGGCAGGGCGTATGGCGGCAAGGCTGCGTATGTTCTCGGCTACACAGGGCTTGGAGTCGGGGCGGCGCGGTTTGGCGCGCAAGTGATGTTAGACCTGCTCGATGAGAAAAAGACCGAACGAACCGAATTGAGCATGGTCAAGACCAAGCCATTCCCGTTCCCGCCCGAACCGTTCCGCGCGCCCGTCGTCAATTTCACCCGTTGGGCGATGGACCAGGCGGACCGAAACGGCGGAAAGCGCAATCTTTGGTTAAAAACGCTGGACGCGCTGGGGCTGGGCTTTGATTCTTAACCGAAAAAGACCCCGGAGAGGACGCTTTCCGAGGTCTTTTTACTTATCAATCGCCAATCTCCGCTTATTACTTCTTACTTGGCTTCGCCATCTCATCCCTGACTGTGTTATACAAACTCTCCGCCTTCAACTCGCTCAATGAATAGCAAGGCGCTTTGAGATGGTCGGCGAGTTGCTGGGCGAGTCCCTGGTCGAAAGCGGCGTGTTCCATGTTGATGACCACCGAGCGCGTCTTCTCGTTGGCGATGAGTTCCGCAAATTTATAACTTTCTTCCTGCGGCGGGAGCGTTCCAATGGAGACGTTGCCCGCGCCGTCGGTCAGCACGATGAGCAGGGGTTCTACGTCGGGATGGAGATGTTTTTCGTGAGTCAATACGTCGTGCGCCATGAGCAATCCCGCCGAGAGCGGCGTCTTCCCGCCAACGGGAATGTCCATCAACGCGCGCTGCGCCAGTTGAACTGAATTGGTGGGGGAAAGCACCAGCGTGGCGCGGTCCTTTTGGAAGACAATCAGCCCGACGCGGTCGCGGCGTTGGTAGGCGTCGGTCAGCAGCGAAAGGATTGCGCCTTTCGTCGCGTTCATCCGCTCGGCAACCGCCATGGACCAAGAAGCGTCTACGAGGAAAAGCACCAGATTGGCGACCCGCTTGACGCGGATTTTCCTTTGCAGGTCGCTCTTTTTGATGGAGAACGCCAGTTTCTTGCGTTCTTCGCTGCGCTGCTTTTGAAAGGGCGCGGCGGCGCGCAGGGTGGCGTCGAAGGCGATGTCGTTAAGTTTGTCGCCTGCGGGACGCGCCTTGATGTAACGTCCATGCTTGCGCTCGGTCTTGGTCAGCGAACGCCGCCCGGCTTGCTTCCGGGTTAGTTTGTCGAGGGGGGTGTTGAGTTTGCGCGGCTGGAAGGTCTCGCCGGCTTTGACCTTTTGCCCGCCTTCCCACCAGTTCGCGTTGGAACTTGCGAACACGTCCTGCTGCGGCATGGGTTCGGGGTTGCCCTGCTGCGGACCTTCCTGCGCCTCATCTTCGAGTTTTAACTTTTTTTTTCCTCGCCTTCGCCGTCTTGCTTTTCAGTCTCTTCGCTTTCCTCGTCGTTGGGCATGGACTGACCCGCCAGCTGCTCGATGCGTTCCTGCAACTGCTCGGTGGTCAACTCAGCCTGTTGGAAGGGCGTGCGCTTGATGCGGTGGGGCAGAGCCAGTTCGGCGGCAAGGGCAATATCATGGTCGTTGATTTTGGTGCGCCCTTCGAAGGCGGCTTCAGCGCGCGCGGCTTTGAGGATGACCAGGTCGGCGCGGTGACCGTCCACGTTGAGCGAAGCGGTCAGCGCCGCGATGGAGAGCAGGTCGCGGCTGGTGTGAGTGACCTGGTCCACGAGCTCGCGGGCTTTGGCGATGCGCTCGGAGAGCTCTTCCTCTTTGGGAATCCATAACTTGCGGAAGGCTTCCGCGTCTTTTTCGTAGGAGAGATTCCGCTCCATGATGGTGACTCGTTCCCTCGCCTCGCGGATGCCGACGATGTCCACCGAGAGGGCGAATCGGTCCAACAACTGCGGGCGCAGGTCGCCTTCTTCGGGATTCATCGTCCCGACGAGGATGAAGCGGGCGGGGTGGGCAAACGAGATGCCCTCGCGCTCAACCGTGTTCACGCCCATGGCGGCGGAATCCAGCAGGATGTCCACCACGTGGTCGTCGAGCAGGTTTACTTCGTCAATGTAAAGCAGACCGCGATTTGCGCTAGCAAGCACGCCAGGCTCGAAATGACGCTCGCCTTTTTGGATGGCTTTTTCGATGTCGAGCGTGCCGACCACGCGGTCTTCGGTGGCGGAGACCGGCAGGTTAATAAACGGGGTGGCGCGTTCCGTCACGGGAAGTTTTTTGTCTAAACCGCCGCGCTCTTTGCATTCAGTGCACCAGGTGGCGGGCTTGTTCGGGTCGCAGCCAAAGCGGCAGTCTTGCACGACTTTTACGCGCGGCAGCAGCGCCGCAAGCGCGCGCGCGGCTGTGGATTTTGCCGTGCCGCGCTCGCCGCGAATTAACACGCCGCCGATGCGGGTATCAACGGCGTTCAAAATCAGAGCGCGCTTCATGCGCTCCTGTCCTACGATGGCTGTAAAGGGAAAGATGGCTGGCATTTGTTTACTCCGAAAAAGAATTATACCGCTAATCCGCCAGACGTTGACCGCTTCAATTCAGCGGAACGCGAGACCATAGTACAATTGACGAATGACCTCCTACTGCGACTACTGCAAATCTCACCCCGAAGATATATTCAATGCGACTTATCACAACACCCTCTACGGTTTCCCCATCGAAAGCGACGATGAACTCTTCGAGCGGCTGGTTCTGGAAATTAATCAGGCGGGGCTTTCGTGGATTACCATTTTGAAAAAAGCGGACAACTTCCGCAAAGCCTACAGCGGATTCAACGTCCGCAAGGTTGCGAAATACGGTGACGCCGACCGCGCCCGGCTGCTCGCCGACGCCGGAATCATCCGCAACCGCTTGAAGGTGAACGCGGCAATCGTCAACGCGCAGAAGATTCTCGAATTGCAAAAGGAATTCGGCTCGTTCAAAGCCTGGCTCGACGCCCATCACCCGCTGACCAAAGACGAGTGGACGAAACTTTTCAAAAAAACTTTCATTTTCACAGGCGGCGAAATTGTCAATGAGTTCCTCATGTCTACGGGATATTTGCCCGGCGCGCATACGCCCGATTGTCCCGTCTATAAAAAGGTCGCCGCCAAACGCCCCGCGTGGATGAAATCGCAAATCAAAAATCGTAAATTCCAATGAAACAATTGCTCCAATACGTCAAAAACGGACAAACCGTCGTCGAAGAAATTCCCGTTCCCACGCCGCGCGAAGGACAGGCGCTGGTCAAGGTTGCCGCAAGCCTCGTCTCGGCGGGGACCGAGCGCATGGTCGTGGAGTTCGCCGAGAAATCCCTTGTCGGCAAGGCGCGCTCCCGCCCCGACCTCGTCAGGCAGACGCTGGACAAAGCCAAACGCGAAGGCGTCATGCCGACTGTGCAGGCGGTCTTCAATCGTCTCGACCAGCCGATGGCGCTGGGTTATTCCAGCGCGGGAACCATCGTCGCGCTCGGCAAAAATATGCAGGGCTTCAAGGTCGGTCAGCGCGTGGCTTGCGCGGGCGGAGGCTACGCCACGCACGCCGAGTACAACGTCGTGCCGCGCAACCTGCTCACCCCGCTCCCCAAAAATGTGGATTTCGAGTCCGCCGCCTTCACCACTCTCGGCGCGATTGCCCTGCACGGATTTCGACTCGCCGAGCCGCAATTGGGCGAGAACGTCGCCGTCATCGGTTTGGGACTTCTCGGCTTGATGACGATTCAATTCGCCGCCGCGGCTGGATGCAACGTCCTGGGGATTGACCTCGACCCGAAGCGAATCAAACTCGCCGAAGGGTTTGGTCTGCGGGCTGTCGCCCGACCTCAAGCCGAATCCGCCGCTCAAGCCTTCACCGCCAATCGCGGCTTCGACTCGGTCATCATTTGCGCCGACACCTCCTCCAACGACCCCGTCGAACTGGCTGGAGTCATCGCCCGCGACCGCGCGAAAGTGGTGGCGACGGGCGCAGTCGGCTTGAACTTCCCGCGCAAGGTGTACTACGAAAAGGAAATCTCCTTTATCAATTCCCGTTCCTACGGACCTGGCCGCTACGACTCGAACTACGAAGAGGACGGCAGCGACTACCCCATCGGCTATGTCCGCTGGACGGAGGGGCGGAATTTTCAGGCGGTGGTGGAGATGATGGCGAGTAACAAGTTACGAGTTGCGGGTTTAATCAGCCATCGTTTCCCAATAGAAGAAGGCGTGAAGGCTTACGAGGTCATCACGGGGAAGAGGAAAGAGCCGTTCCTTGGAGTGTTACTGACTTATCCGCAAGAGCAGGCGCCAAGCGCTCCGGTATCGCGTGTCACGTTCAAACCGCTTGACGCTGGAAAACGTGACACGGTGAAACTCGGCGTTTTAGGCGCCGGCTTGTATGCAAATGCGACCCTGCTCCCCGTCCTCAAAAACCACAAAGACTTTGAATTGATTGGCGTCGCCTCTTCCGGCGGGCTGCACGCCCAGCATTCCGGAAAGAAATTTGGCTTTCAGTACGCCGCTTCCAGCGACGACGAAATCATCAACGACCCGAACGTCAACGCAGTGGCGATTCTGACGCGGCATGATTCCCATGCCGACTTGGTCGTGAAGGCGCTCAAGGCTGACAAGCATGTATTCGTGGAAAAACCTTTAGCCGTCTCTTCAAAACAATTGGAGCAAGTCGGAAAGGCGCTTGTCGCTCATCCTTCTTCGCTTGTCGCTGTGGGATTCAACCGCCGCTTTTCCCCGCTTGCTCAACAACTGCATTCATCGCTCGCCGCCCGCCGCGAACCGCTCCACGCCCACTATCGCATCAACGCCGGCTACATTCCCCTCAATCATTGGACTCAAGACCCAGACCTCGGCGGCGGACGTATCGTTGGCGAAGCGTGTCACTTCATTGACTTGATAACCTTCCTCGCCGGCGCGCCGCCTGTTCGCGTCCGCGCTTACGCCCTGCCGGACGGCGGCAAATACAGAGAAGATAACGTCTCGATGACCTTCACCTTCCCTGACGGTTCTATCGGCGTGGTGGATTATCTCGCCAACGGCGACAAGTCCTTCCCGAAGGAGCGGCTCGAAGTCTTCTGCGAAGGGATGATTGCCGTGTTGGACGACTACGTCTCGCTGACCACGGTTCGGGGCGGGCGGAAAACCGTCCAGCGCGGGGCGCAAGACAAGGGTTGGAAAGCGGAAATGGACGCCTTTGCCGGGGCAATTAAGAACGGGAAAGAGCCGCCGATTCCGTACGACCAGCTCATTGGCGTCGCCAAAGCCGCCTTTGCGGCGCTTCAGTCTTTGCGGGAAAACAGGGAAGTTTCCGTTGCCCTCTGAGCCCTACTGAAAATATCTCAGCGCCAGCCTGAGGCGTTCTTCTGTGTCGTCAGGGGCGTCTTTTGGAATGGATTGGAGCGCGGCTTGGGCTTCGACCACCGAGTAGCCCAGCGCGGTCAGCGCGGCGACCACTTCAGTGTCGGCGTCGGAGATGGCGGCGAGTTTGGAGAGCGAGTCGGCGGGTTTGAGTTTGTCTTTTAGATGCAGGGCAATTTTCTGCGCGGTTTTCTTTCCCACGCCGGGAACGCGGCTCAACGCGTCGGGTTCGTCGGTAAAGACGGCGCGCTGGATGGAGTCCAGCGTCATTGTCGAGAGAACGGAAAGCGCCACCTTGGGACCGACCCCATCCACGCCAAGCAGGATGTTGAAGAGTTCGCGGTCGCTTTGGGATTCGAATCCGTAAAGGGCGAGCGCATCTTCACGCACGACGAGATGGGTGAACAAAAAGATGGGTTCGCCCGCTTTGACTCCGCCGCGTAATGGGGCGGGGACAAAGACTCTCAGCCCCACGCCGCCGACTTCGACGATAAGGGCGTTATCTTCAATTTGGGAAATTTCTCCGCGCAGGGTCGCTATCATGCTCCCATTATAATGTCACTGCGGGCGTTTGTTGCGAAGCGGTCTCCTATGAGATGGAGATTGCTTCGGCGGGAAAACCGCTTCGCAATGACATCGTTCACTCATATCGTCTGGTATGCAAGTGCGTGATGGCTATCGCCAGCGCGTCGGCGGCGTCGTCGGGTTTTGGAATTTTGTCCAGTTGAAGCAGCGCCCGCACCATATCCTGCACCTGCCGTTTGTCCGCCGCGCCGTGTCCCGCCACGGCTTGTTTCACCTCATTGGGGGTGTATTCAAAAGGCTCAATGCCCGCTTTTTGCAGACAGAGCAGCGCCACGCCGCGAGCCTGTCCCACGGCAAGGGCGGTTGTGACGTTGGTTTGGAAGAACAATTTTTCAACTGCGGCGGCGTCGGGCTTGTGTTCCCGCAGCAGGTCGTTCAGCCTGTCGAACAGCGTTTCAAGGCGGGCGGCGGGAGCGGCGGTCTTTGGCGTGGAAATGACGCCATAGGAAACGGCGACCAATTCCCCGTCGCGCAAGAGGCGGACAAGTCCGTAGCCTGTCGTGGCTGTTCCAGGGTCAATTCCTAAAGCGAGAGTCATATGAAAAAAATTCTGAATTCAGAATTCTGAATTCAGAATTTTTGAGTTACGCGGCTTCGAGGGCGGCGAGGGCTTCGTCGGAGACTTTGACGTTGTGGAAGACCTCCTGCACATCGTCCATTTCTTCGATGGTTTCGACCATTTTCAAGAACTTGAGCGTAGACTCCACGTCGAGCTCGATTTCCTGCTTGGCAATCATCCGCAGCCCCGATTCCTGCGGGTGGACTTTTGCCGCGTGCAAGGCGTCGGCGATGGTTTTGAAGTTTTCGACGGGGGCGTAAATTTCTACGGTGTCGCCGCTGTCCACCACATCGTCCGCCCCGGCTTCGATGCCAAGCTCGAAGGCTTTATCAAAAGACATTTCGCTGGCGGGAAAGGCGAAATAGGCTTTGCGGTCGAACTGCCAGGCGACGGCGCCCGGCTCCGCCATGTTGCCGCCCGCCTTGGTCAGCGCGTGACGCATGTCGGGAATGGTGCGGTTGCGGTTGTCGGTGACGCAGTTGACCATCAGCGCCGAGCCGTGCGGTCCGTAGGCTTCGATGGTAATTTCCTCGTATGCGCCGCTGTCCTTGTCCTCGCCTGCGCCGCGTTTGATGGCGCGCTCAATGTTTTCTTTGGGCATGTTTTCTGAGCGGGCTTTATCCACCGCCAGACGCAGGCGGAAATTTGCGTCTATATCGCCGCCGCCTTCGCGGGCGGCAATCGAAATTTCACGGGCGAGCCGGGTGAAGATGGCGCCGCGTTTTGCGTCGGCTGCGCCTTTTTTGCGTTTGATGGTGGACCACTTGGAATGACCTGACATGAGAAAACTCCTTCAAGATTGCCACGTTCGTGGGGAAAATACTTTTTAGGTGGCGGG
>JAIWOB010000033.1 GCA_020217065.1 Chloroflexota bacterium
GACGATTTTCGTCACCCACAATCTGGAGGAAGCCGCGCAAATGGGCGACCGCGTGGCGGTGGTCATCGGCGGGGAGTTAAAGCAGGCGGGAATGCCAAGTCAAATTAAAGAATACCCTGTGGACGATGCGGTGGAAGCCTTTTTGCAGGATTTTTAGCGTTTTGAATTTCTATATTAAACGGCATACGCCGCGTTTTCACGCGGCGCAGCCAAAAGACCAACTCAGAGGGAGGAGAGAGAGTTTGGAAGAGCAACTTTTGATTGCTCTATTACACAGGGTCAAGGTCGGGGTTTGTGCCGCAGAGGGCGCAGGTTGCCTTGTCCACTAAATTGCATTCGATGGCGTTGGAGCAGCGGCGGGCGAATATTCTCGGCGGCTGGTCTGGCAGGATTTCGGCGGGGTACGCAACCTGGTCTTCAATTTGGACTTCGTGACCGACATGCTCGCAATACTTGCTTTTTTCAACCTTCCAAATTTTTTCTGTCATATCAACTCCTAACGCTAAAGACGCCCGTAGTGTAAAACAAAAGCGTTTTGTGGGCTAGTGACAGGCGTCATAAACTCTTGTGACGAAGCGCCTATTTAGGATATAAAGTATCCTTATTTTATTCCAAGACGATAAATCACGCCATTGTCGCTGGCGAAGTAGATTTCGCCCGCTTCATCCTGACCGAAGGTGGTGATGGTCGTTCCCGTCTCGAAGAGCAGGTGGGACTGCCACAAGCCGTCTGCCAGAATCAGCCCCCATATTTTTCCCGAACAATAATCTCCATAGAGATAGACGCCGTTCCACCCGGTCATCCCGCCGCGATAGACGTATCCGCCTGTGACGGAGCATCCGCCTTCGGCGTGGCTGTACTCTGCGGCTGGGAGAATCATTCCCGATTGCGGCTCTCCATCGTAAGCGTGGCTTCCTTCCATAACCGACCAGCCGAAATTGGCGCCTGCGCCCCAATTAACGGGGAGGTAGTCAATTTCTTCCCATTGATTTTGACCCACGTCGCCAATCCACAAATCTCCCGTAATCTTGTCGAAGGAGATGCGCCAGGGATTTCGCAGCCCATACGCCCAAACTTCATTGCCGAAGGGATTATCCGACGGGAGGACGTATGGGGAAGAGCCGTCTGTCACGTCGAGCCGCAGGATTTTGCCAAGCAGGGAGTTGGGGTTTTGTCCGTTCTTTTGCGGGTCGCCGGCGCTTCCGCCGTCGCCGAGAGCGGCGTAAAGACGCCCGTCGGGTCCGAAGGCAAGCGCCCCGCCGTTGTGGTTTTGATAGGGCTGCTCGACAAGTAGCAAAACGGTTTCGCTCGTTTTATCGGCGGAGTCGCCGTCGCTTTGAAAACGCGAAATGCGGGTATGACCGCCCGCTCCGGTATAGTTGACGTAGAAATAGCCGTTTTTTTCGTAATCGGGATGAAACGCCAAGCCCAGCAAGCCCATTTCGTTGCCGCCTTCGTTTACGCGGTCGCTGAGGTCGAGAAAGGGCGCTTCGAGCAATTGACCGTTTTTGTAAACGCGGATGCGGCCGTTCTTCTCGAGGATGAACAACCTGCCCGAACCGTCGTTGGCGGGTTGAATGTCCACCGGGCGGTACAATCCGCTGACGATGGGCTGCCACTCGTAATCCGCCGCGTTGGGAAAGGAGGAGGCGTAGGCTGGCGCCGGCGTGGATGCGGCGAACGGTTGAGGCTGGGTCTCGACGGGGGAAGCCAAATGAGCCGTCGGCGTTGAAAGGACAATGGGCGTGACCGTCGGCGCGGCGGTTTCTTTAAATCCCGCGCAGGCGGCGAGGATTGGCAAAACCAATAAAAAGGGCGCGGGCTTCATGATTCTTTGATTTCGGAAGTCTCCGCGTCCACCACCTCGTCGCTCGGTTTGACAGTCGCGTTGCCGGCAAGCGCTTTCGTGTGTTCCGCAACCACTTCAGGCGGGCAGAGTTCGATAAATACATAAGAGCCAAGCCACAGTATCGCGGCGTCGTCCAGCACGCCGATAACCGGCAACACCACGTTTGGCACGATGTCGGCGGGAAAGAACAGATAGGCGAAAGCGCCGACAGGGATGAGTTTGGCGAGGAAGTTTACGCGGCGGTCGCCCATCAGTCGAAAGATGAGTTTGAGCTGGTTGATGGCGCTGCGAACCATTCCGCCTTCCGGACGCGATACGGTCAAGTTGGAGTTTTTCTTTTCGTTCATTGATTTGCGTCTCCTTTTTAATAATGAGTGGTCGGTCGAAAGTTTTTCGACGAATTCTCTGGTTTCATTATATTTGATTTATTTACGATTTGGAGCGAAACGGGATGCGCGCGGCGATTTTCGCGGTTCAAAGAACGCAATGATAAAATTGCGTCATGCCTTATCTGGTGGATGGACATAATCTGATTCCCAAGGCGGGCTTGCGGCTCGACTCGCCCGACGACGAGTTGGAATTGGTCGCTCTCCTTCAAGATTTCGCTCGATTGAAGCGTCAGCGGGTCGAGGTCTATTTCGACGGCGCGCCTGCCGGTCAGGCGGGGGTTCGTCAATTTGGCGCGGTTCGGGCGCACTTTGTCCGCCAGGGGCAGACGGCGGATAACGCCATCCGCGCGCGATTGAATGGTTTGGGGAAGGAGGCGAAAAATTGGGTGGTGGTTTCGTCCGATAGGGAGGTGCAAGGCGCGGCGCGGGCAAATCGCGCCCGCTTCATCTCGTCTGAAGAGTTTATGAAGTTGGCGAAAGCGGCAGGAAGTTCAATATCCAAAACGAATGCCGGCGGCGGGACGCTTTCAGAAGCGGAAGTGAATGAATGGCTCGAAATCTTTCGTCAGGGACGCGGGCGATTAGGATAATTCAAGTCTAAATTCTAATCTTTGATTAATCAAATTCCGACTGATTTAGTGTATATTCCAGACACCGACACCTGCCCTCCCCTTTATTGGTATTAGGTGTCCCCCGCCGCTGGATTTGCATGTCCCCCCCATGCCAATCGGCGGCGGGAACTTTTTTACTTCAGTCCCAAAACTTCAAAGACCGTCAGGGGCTGGGTCTTGCCTTTCAACGACATGTCGGCGTGGGGTTTGACTTCCACTTCTGCGCTGACATGCTCAAAAGCGTCGCGGCTGAGCAGAATTTGATTTCTTGCGGAGTTCTCTTGAATGCGTTTGGCGGTATTCACTGCGTCGCTGATGGCGGTGTATTCCAATCTCTTTTCCGTGCCAATCAAACCGAGGACGGCGTCGCCGCAGTGAATTCCCGCGCCAAAGGCGAGGTGAAATTCGGGCGGCAATTCCTTGTATAACTTTTCGACCGACTCTCGAATCATCAGGGCGGTTTTTACGGCGCGCAGGGTGTGGTCGGGCTGCGGCACGGGGGCGTTGAACCAAGCCATGATGGCGTCGCCCATAAATTTGTCAATGGTGCCTTCATGCGCCAGCACGGCTTCCGCCATGGCGGCGAGATAACGGTTAAGGATTTTGACTAATTGTTCGGCTTCCTGTTTTTCGCTGAAGGAGGTAAATCCGCGAATATCGGCGAAGAGCGCTGTGATGGTGGCGCGCTTGCCGCCCAATTGCAAACTGTTCGGGTCGAGTTGTTCGATGACGGCGGGGGAGACCATGCGCTCGAAGAGCCGCCGCTGGGCTTCAAGTTTCTTTCTTTCGGTCAGGTCGTCCAACACGATGGCGATGCCCTGGGTTTTCTGACCGGCGTCTTTGAGCGGGGAAAGATTGAAACGCCAGTTAACGCTGCCGCGATTGGGAAAGTGGTGGCTGATTTCGAGGTCCGAGATGGCTTTGTCCGCCTGTCGGACTTCCGCCAAGTGCGGCTGAAGTTCGAGGGAGACCGAAGCGAGGGTTTCGCTCAGGGAATGTCCCACAATGTCGCTCGAAGCGCATCCCAAAATTCTCTCGGCGGCGCTGTTGGCGAGGGTAATCTGGTCTTGAATATCGGTGGTGATAACGCCGCTGGTGATGGAGGCGAAGATGTTGTCCATCATGTTCTTGAGTTCGGTCACTTCTTCGAGGGTTTGTTTCAGCGAGGAAAAGAGCCGCGCGTTTTCGATGGCGACCGCCGCCTGATTTGCAAACGCTTCCAGCAGGTTGCGTTCCGCGTCGGCGAAGATTCCAGCGCGGATGCGGTTGTCGGCGTAGATGACGCCGATGAGTTCGTTTTTGACCTTAAGCGGCACGCAAAGAATCGAGCGCAGGTTGAACGCCACGATGCTTTCCTGCCCGACAAAACGCTGGTCTTCTTGAGCGTTGGTGGTGACGATGGATTCGCCGGTCTGGATGACGCGCCCCACCACCGAGCGGCTGACCGTTAACTCGGAAGAGTTGACCGATTCCATTTCCCAGTTGCGCCCTGTGCGGATGACCATTTCTCCCTTTTCGTCGCGCAGCATCAAAAAGCCGCGCTCGGCTTTGGTCAGACGCACGATATTGTCCATGACGATGGTAAGCACTTCGTCAATTTCGAGCGAGGAATTGATGACTTGCCCGATATTTGCCAGCGCCTGCAGGTTATTGTGTTCGCGCAGGAAAAGTTCCAGCCTTTCGCTAATTTGCCCCAGCGTAACTTCGAGATTTCTCAAATCGTCCCCTGTGTTTTTTGGAAGTTTGAGTCTCGCCGCTTCCAATTCGGCGCGGACCTTTCCCGCTTGCTTACTGAGAGTGATTAGTTGGTCTGGAATGGTTGAGGGGCGCGTTTGTTCGTCCATAATTTCCTATTTTAATTGATTATACCGCCTGTCGGCGGATTGTAACGCCTCTTTAATTAGGGCGAATCGCGCCTTGGCGAGAATCTTAACGGCGGCTTTGCGGGCTTGCGCGGCGCTGCCCCCGCGCGGCGTGTAAAGCGCGTTGTGATACTCTTCCAAAAGACCGAGAATATCTTCACGCGCTTCGGGCAGGCAATCCAGCAGCGCTTGAGCCCGTTCGGCGGATGTAATGTGCGCCGCTTGCGGTTTTCCAAGCCAGTACAGGCTTAGGTTCACGCTTTGAAACGCCTTTTCGATAGGAGACAGCGAAACCCAGCGCGCCCAACGTTTCAACCAGCGCGGAGCGGCGGCGCCTCTCCGTTCATATTCCATCAGCAGGTAAGCCGGCAGACGTTCGCCGAGCGCGAAGCGGCGGGCGGCAAATACCGCCGCCCCCAATGCCAGCGCCAGCAAGGCGGGCAGGATGAATCTTTGAGCGGTAATCGCTTTAACCCCGAGAGCGGGCGTTTCGCCGTTATTTTCGAGCTCGTCGGTTTCTTCACGGAGCGGAGCGGCGGGAAGGGGAAGAGTTTCCGCGCGGCTTTCGGCGGCGTTCAACCCCTCGTTGATTTTGTCGGCTTCAATCCTTCTTTCGGGTCGTTCGATTGGAAATTGATTGCTGGTCGGCTCAAATTCGACCCACCCAATACCGGGGAAATAAACTTCGCTCCAGGCGTGCGAATCTTTGTAAGCGACGCTGTAACGCCTGTCCTCTTCGTCGTAGTCGCCTTCGACAAAACCGACCGCCATCCGCGCGGGAATGCCGATGGAGCGCAGCATCAGCGTTTCTGCGCTGGCGTAGTACATACAAAATCCCTTTTTAAGTTCGAATAAGACCCACACTACGGGGTCGAGGGCGTCCGGCGGCGCTTCTTCGATGGCGTCGCTGTATTCGATTTCCTCTCTCAAAAATAGCGTGACGGCTTGCGCCTTGTCGTAAGGCGTTTGCTGCGACGCCGTAATTTTCAACGTCAGTTCTCTCAGTTGAGGTTCGATTTCCTGCGGGACTTGCAGGTAACGCTCCTTCACCCAGTTTGGATATTCCGCGCCCGCCGCGCGCAATTCTTCGACTGTCGGGTCGGCGATGAAAGACCTGGTTTTGTATTGTTCTCCTTCGATTAGGCTGGTCTCTGCGGACCAGGAAGCCGCGTCTTTCGAAGCCCCATCGGTTGGCGCAGATTGAACCCTGGCGCTTTTGTTCACCCAGACAGTCTCGGCTGGCGAATAGAGCAGGCTTTGTTTCCTGGCGCGGTTTGTAAAGGTGAATTCCATTTCGTTACGCTGGTCGGGGTATTCGACCGTCAAGGCGTCGTGTGCGGGGTCGAAGGATGCCGTTTCTCCGTCCATCGTCGTCCAGCGTCCGTCCAGATAGGTGTCGTAATGTCTTCCTTTCCAGTAATTTCGTATGGGAGTGAAACCGCTCTCCTTAACCTTGACCGTAAAAACGATAGTTTCGCCCTGGGCTGCCCGTTCGCCCAAAAATAATGAAGACCCGTAAAATTCGCCGCTGTCTCGACTGACCGCATAAGGCGATTCCAGAGCGGCGACGGCGTTGGAGAACCTGTCGAAAATTGGCTGAGAAAACTCGCGCCATGCCTGCGCCGCCGGCGGGATGCCGTTGAGCAGACCGGGCAAAGACCAGGCGGCAAAGACCGCCACGGCGGTCACAGTCATGACGCCCCGCTCCAAATCGCTCACGGCTTCGTCGGTGAGCATGAAATTGGCTTTTCTCCAAAAAGAACGGTTTTGCAAAAAATACAATCTCCCCAAAAGGACGAGCGCAACAAGGACAAACGCGCCCATAACGCCAGCGCGGGCAAATTGGGGCGAGTCGAAGGCTTGCACCGTCAGAATGGCGACCCCCGCAGGCAAAACGACCTTCAGGAAATCCCAGCGGCGCGTCAGCCAATAGCCGGAAAAGACCCCAATCAGCCAGTAGGCGAGAGTCGCCAAAGAGATGAAGAACAGAGGGTCGTAAACCGGCTTATTCGTGACGAATTGTCCCAGCGAATTGACCAGCCGTTCAAACAGCGTCACGATGTCCCGCCAAACCCAGTCTGTTCTTTCGACCGCGCCCAGCAATTGAAGGGGAACCAGCATGAAAGTATAGCCGGCGGCGATACGAACCGCGGCGGCGCGTGAAAAGCGGCTGTAACCGAGCGCCAAGCCGAGGAGCGCGCCCAGAAAAGACATGGTTTGCGTGAAGTACAGAAAAGGCGTCCAGCCGGTCATGGCAAGCCGCGCGCTGGATATTTGCGTCAGGGCAAGCGTGAGCAGCGCCGCCCGCCAATCCCAAAAACGAAATGCCGCATTCCCTTTATCGGCTGGCGCAAGTGACGTTTCCATTGTTTGAGTGTACAATACAGTTCAGGCTTTCGTCAACTTCAATCGTTGGAGGATTGCATGAGGATATTTATTGAAGGCGGGCTTGCCTTTATTCTTGCCCTTCAAGGCGCGGCCGGGGATTGGCTTGTCGCTCCCATGCGTTTCTTTAGTTATCTTGGCGTGGAGGAATTTTTCCTGCTGGTTCTGCCCCTTATCTATTGGAGCGTCGACTCGGCGCTGGGTTTGCGGGTGGGATTTATCCTTGTGACCAGCAACCTGATAAATACCATCGCAAAATTGATATTTGTAGGACCGCGTCCATATTGGATAAGCCGCGACGTGCGCGCGCTCTGGCTGACGGAAACGACCTTCGGCGTCCCTTCCGGACACGCGCAGATTCCTATGACCGTCTGGGGAATGTTTGCGGCATACGCAAAACGAAAGTGGGTGTGGGCTTTGACCCTCCTCATCATATTTTTGATTGGTTTTTCGCGCGTGTATCTTGGCGTTCACTTCCCGCACGATGTCCTTGCGGGCTGGTTGATTGGCGCGCTCATCCTTTGGGCTTTTGTCCGCTTTTGGGAGCCGCTCGGCGCGTGGGTGGGCAAAATGAAATTGGGAAGGCAAATTTTCGCCGCATTCCTCGCTTCCCTGCTTTTTATCGTCTTTGGCTACGGAACCTGGGCGCTGCGAAGCGGTTATCAGATTCCGGAAGACTGGGTTGAAAACGCCTTGTTTGCCGGTGCGGAACGTCCCGAACCTGTAAACGCCAACAGTATCTTTACCTCAGCGGGGACTTTGTTTGGGATGGCGGCTGGCGCGGCGTGGATGCGGTCTCTGGGCGGCTTTAAAGTTTCCGCCGGCAGCCTTTTAAAGGACGCCCTTGGGAGGCGTTCCCTCCGCTTCCTGATTGGTTTGGCTGGCGTCCTCGTTCTTTACCTGGGATTGGGCGCGGTCTTTCCCCGCGGCGACGCCCTTCCCTTTTACGTTCTGCGCTACATCCGCTATGTTTTAATCGGCTGGTGGGTGACGGGCGGCGCGCCTTGGATTTTTGTAAGGTTCCGGTTTATCGAAGGCTAAATTCCTTCTGATATAATCCCGTCGTTCCCTTGCGGTTGATTTATCCTGCCGATTTGCAGGGCTAGGGACGCTGGTCTGCTGCGGAACGACGCGGATGAACTTTTTGCCTTTCATTTTCGAACGAAGATTTTCAAACCGCCTTCCTTGCGTTTTTCCGTGGCGGACTCCCACAGTAACATACTCTAAAGGGTTTCGCTGATGACGCTCGAAAAAAATACGCTTGTTCACGACCGCTATCGTGTTATTGAGATTCTTGGGCAGGGCGGTATGGGGTCGGTGTACCGCGCCATAGACGAAAGACTCGGCGTGGCGGTCGCCTTAAAGGAAAACCTCTTCACCACAGAGGAATACATGCGCCAGTTCCGGCTGGAAGCGGTCATTCTGGCGAATTTGCGCCATCCCAACCTGCCGCGCGTCTCCGACCATTTTGAGTTAAGAGACCAGGGTCAATATCTGGTCATGGATTTCATTGAAGGCGAAGACCTGCGCAACCGCATGGACCGCCTCGGTATGGTGAGCGAGGACGAAGCGGCGCAAATTGGCGCCGCCATGTGCGACGCGCTCTCTTACCTGCACAGCCGCAAGCCTCCCATCCTGCATCGCGACATCAAACCCGGCAACGTCAAAATAACCCCAGACGGACATATCTTCCTGGTGGATTTTGGGCTTGCCAAAGTGTATCAGGGCAGCAGCCAAGCGACGACCACCGGCGCGCGCGCCATGACGCCAGGCTATTCTCCTCCCGAACAGTACGGCACCGCCCGCACCGACCCGCGCACCGATATTTATTCGCTTGGCGCCACGCTTTACGCCGCGCTGACCGGGGTCATCCCTGAAGATGGCTTGGCGCGGGCTATGGACAACGCCCAACTAACTCCACTGCGAAAGCGAAACCCCAAAATTTCCCGTCGGTTTGCCGCAGCCATTGAAAAGGCAATGGCGGTGGACCCCAGCGACCGTTTCCAAACCGCCGAGGAATTTAAGAAGGCGCTGCTTGGTTCGGCGTCAAAGACGCAGCAAGTGGGAACGCATGTCGTTGCGCCTCCCCCTCCCGAAGCCTTCCTGCCCGTAGACCCGCGGCAGGCGCCTCCCCTCAAAGAGAAAACGCCGCCTCCGCCGGCGATAAGTCCCATGGAAACGCCGACTCTGACCGAGGAGCAGCCTTTCGTCTCCCCGTTGAAAAAGCAAAAGGAGCGTGAGAAAAAACGCCGCGCCGCTTTGATTCGTTTTGTAACGCTTCTCTTGCTGCTGGTTCTTGCGAGCGTTCCTTTTATTGCGCCGGGCATCCTGCCGAAAGACCTGCAAAACAACCTTCAAAATGTCATGGCGCTTTTCGAGCCGACCGCCACCTTTACGCCGACAGCAGCGCCCCCCTCGCCGACTTTAACCGCCAGCCCTACGTTTACGCCTACGCCTGAACCGCCTACGCCGACAGCGACGCCTGCGCCAACCAACACTCCCTTGCCGACAGTAACCATCTCTGTGATTGCTGAACCTACTGGGGAAGGCGCGGATACGCCCTTAATTCCCGCTTCAGCCACGCCGATTGGCGGGTCGGGGCAGGTCGCCTATGTTTCAGACCGCAGCGGACTTCCGCAAATTTATCTTGTTGACCTCGCCAGCCTCTCTTTAACCCAGGTGACGGATATGCCGCAGGGCGCATGTCAACCTTCCTGGTCGCCGGACGGAGAGAGAATGGTTTTTATTTCTCCGTGTAAAGGTATGGATGAAGTCTACTACGGCGCCAGCATGTATTTGGTTAACGCCGACGGCGGCGGTCTTACGCCTATTCCTTCTCTGCCAGGCGGCGATTTCGACCCCGCCTGGTCGCCGGATGGAAAATCCATTGCGTTTAGTTCGCGC
>JAIWOB010000034.1 GCA_020217065.1 Chloroflexota bacterium
CGCACGGGGCAGATGGAAATTTTCGTCCTGAATCTGGAAGACCTTAATTCGGCGACCCAAATTACAAAGGGCGCAAATGGAGTCGAATCGCGTCAACCTGCCTGGTCGCCGGACGGCTCTCAAATCGTTTATGTCGTCAAGCGCTTCGGCGTCTATCAAATTTGGTTGATGAACGCGGACGGCAGCGACCAAAAACAGATTGTCCGCAGCGGTGTGGCGTTTTCAGACTACCTCCCCGCCTGGTCGCCGGATGGTCAGTTGATTCTCTTCAATCAGCGCTGCGCCACCCGCTTTTGCCTTCCTTATTTGAGAACCATTTCCGCCGTGGACCGCTCCGTCGAACAAGGGACCCTGTTTGAAACCGCGGTGATTTCGATTGAGGACGTAGATTTCTCGCCGGACGGCTTTTATCTCCTTTACGAAGGAGAGGATAAGGTCGAGAACAACGATATTTATTATATGACGGTGACAGGCGCAAACAGCGTGCGCGTGACGGAAGACAAAGGGCTGGATTTTGACCCAGCCTGGCGTCCGCTTCCAAAATAAAACGGTTTCGCTTTGATATTGAAATAAAACGGAAACGAAAGCCCGCCCTTCGTGAGGTACAATCCGCCCATAATTCAGACTGCCCGCGCTCAGCGTTTCATCTTCCTCGACGCCCGATGATTATCGAAAACGAAACCCTGCTGCATAAACGATACTTAATCCGTGAAAACCTGGGACAGGGTGGCATGGGTTCTGTTTACCGCGCCACAGACCAAAACCTGGGCGTGGACGTGGCGGTGAAGGAAAACCTCTTTACCACCGATGAATATGCCCGCCAGTTCCGCCTGGAGGCGGTGATTTTGGCGAATATCCGTCACCCCAATCTGCCGCGCGTTTCGGACCACTTCGTCATCGCCGGCGAAGGGCAATATCTGGTGATGGATTTTATCGAAGGCGAAGACCTGCGCCAGCGCATGGAAAGGGTGGGAACCCTGCCTGAGGACGAGGTGATTCTAATTGGCGCCGCCATTTGCGACGCCCTCGCATATCTGCACGCCCGCAAGCCCCCTATTTTGCACCGCGATATCAAACCCGGCAACGTCAAAATCACGCCCGACGGACACATCTTCCTGGTGGATTTTGGACTCGCCAAGGTATATCAGGGCAATCAGGCGACCACCACTGGCGCGCGCGCCATGACGCCGGGTTATTCCCCTCCCGAACAGTACGGCACTGCGCGCACCGACACCCGCACCGATATTTACTCCCTGGGCGCTACGCTTTACGCCGCGTTGACCGGCGTCATTCCGGAAGACGGTTTGGCGCGCGCCATGGATAACGCCGAGCTGACCCCCATTCGCAAACGGAACTCATCGGTTTCCCGCAGCCTTGCGGCGGCGATTGAAAAAGCGATGGAAGTGGACCCCAGCGACCGATTTCAAACCGCTGAAGAATTCAAACTTGCGCTGTTGAATTCCAAGTCCATGACCCAGCAAATGCTTGGCACCTATACCGTTGCGCCTCCTCCTCCAGAAGCGGAAAAGAAAAAAGAGATGTCGCCCAAGACTCCTCCCAACGCCCTGACCATGTCGGCGCTGGAAGAACGTCCCTTTGTTTCTCCCCGCAAAAAACAGCTTCAACGCGAACGCCGCAGCCGCCGCTTTTGGCTGGGTTTGCTCTTCACCATCGCCGTCATTGCCGCTCTCTTTCTCTGGCTGGCTCCCGCTTCCACAAAAAGCGCCCTGCTTCCGTTCTTTTTCTCCACCGAACCTTCGCCCATGTCGGTCATTACGCCGTCCAATCAAACGATTGGCATGGATGCGCCCACCCAGCCGGCGACGGCGCTCCCCACAGAACCGCTTTCCACGCCATTGCCCTCCCCAGTCTCTGTTGTTGCGGGCGTCAGCCCGACCCCCTTTGGCGCGGACTATCTTCAGATTGCTTACGCTTCCACGCGCACAGGAGTCGCTCAAATCTACCTCACGAATCTGTTGAGCGACCAAGCCATTGAGATAACCAATATGCCCGGCGGCGCTTGTCAGCCGTCCTGGTCTCCGGATGGAATGAAACTGGTTTTCATTTCTCCATGCGCCGTCAAGAAGGACGTTTACAAGGGAGCAAGCCTGTATATCGCCAATGCGGACGGCTCCGAAGTGCAGCAGCTGCCGGTCACTGTTGGCGGAGATTTTGAACCCGCCTGGTCGCCGGACGGAAAACAAATTGCTTTCACCTCGCTGCGCGATGGGTATATGCAGGTCTATTCTTACAGACTTTCCGACGGCAGGGTGAGACGCCTTGTGGAGACGCATTCCACCAAACCCGCCCGCCAGCCAGCCTGGTCGCCGGATGGAAAAACAATCGTATATTCCTACCAGCGCGTCACTACTTATGAATTGTGGACGATGAGCGCCAGCGGGTCGGACCAAAGCCAGTTATTTGCCAGCGGCGACGTGTTTTCGAATCATTACCCTGTCTGGTCTCCGGACGGAGAGCTGATTTTGTTCAGCCAGCGCAAGGCGAACGAATTTACCTTCCCCAACCTGTTCTCCATCAAAGCGCGGGCGCCTCAGTCTCCGCTTCAAATCAAGATGGGCGTGTTGTCGGTGGAAGACGTGGATTATTCTCCCGGCGGAAATTGGATTGCTTACGAAAGCGGCGGCGACCGCGGTTATCATGTGTACTATTCGACGCCGGCGGGGGCTAATCAGGCGCGCATTACCGAAGATGTCGCTTTCGACGATTTCGACCCTGCGTGGCGACCGCTTCCAAAATAAACCGCTTTCCATGACAGACCCTAAAGGACCCAGAAACCTTTAGGGTCTTTTTTTTAAATTCTTACACTCCTCTTATTGACGCTCTTCATTTTCGCATGTAGACTTGTAGCGCCATGCCTGAACTTACCGAAAGACAGCGCGCTATCCTTCTATTCCTCATCCGCGATTATATTGAGACGGCGCAGCCCGTCGGCTCGAAGCGGCTGGTGGAGCGGTTTCGCCTTGGCTTGAGTTCCGCTACGGTTCGCAATGAAATGTCGGCGCTGACGGAGATGGGCTACTTGCGCCAGCCGCACACCTCGGCGGGTCGCGTGCCGACCGAAGACGGCTACCGTTTCTTTGTGGCTCACATGATGCAAAAAGCGGAACTGCCTGAGTCTGTGCGGAATACCATTTCTCGCCAGTTCTATCAAGTCAGCCCCGACGTGGACCGCTGGATGACGCTTGCCGCTTCTATTCTGGCGCGTCAATCGCAGGGAGTGTCGCTGGTCACCGCCCCCCACGCGGAGAACGTCCGCTTCAAACATGTGGAATTGATTTCCACTCAGGGACGGCAGGTGTTGATGGTCTTGGTCTTGGAGGGCGGCGAAGTCAAGCAACAGGTTTTGACTTTAGCCGAGCCGGTCTCTCAAACCCGCTTGACGCAGGTGGCGGCGCGGCTCAACGCATCGCTGGCGGGACTTTCGATAGACTCGATTGCCGCCCTGGCTTACCGCGCCGACGCCCTGGAGCAGGACGTCATTACGCTGTTATTGCAGGATATGAAGCGCACCTCTGAAAGCGTTTCCGGCGAATTTTACACCGACGGTTTGACCAACGTCTTAAACGAACCTGAGTTTGCCGAAACGGATGAAGCCCGCTGGGCGATGCGCCTGTTTGAAGAACGTTCCACCCTGCAGGAATTGCTGGCGCGCGCGTCCACCAAGAGCAGCGTAGGCGGTTTGCAGGTCTTGATTGGCGGCGAAGGCGGCTGGCAGGAACTCCGCCAGTGTTCCATGGTCGTCGCCAGATACGGCGTTCCAGGACTGGCGACGGGCGCCCTGGGCGTCTTGGGACCTATGCGGATGTCTTATGCGCGCACCATCCCCACCGTAAGATATGTGGCGGGTTTATTGAGCAATTTAGTGAACGACAATATAAATTCAGAATGAAGAGAATAATTGGCAAATCGTAATTGCCATTTGCCAATCTCCAATTACTTATCTTGAGAGTGAGAGCATGACCGACAAAAAGAAGCGCACGCACGAACATGAAGAAGCGGCAGAAACGCAATCCAAGGCGGAGTCTGCGCCTGTTGAGGTCGAACAGCCAAACGCGGAAGTGGAGGCGTTGAAAAGTCAGTTGGCGGAGGCTGAGTCCAAGGCGGCTGAATACAAGGACGGCTGGGCGAGGGCGCAGGCGGAGTTTCAAAATTACAAAAAGCGCATCGAGCGCGATAACGAATTGACCTACGCCAGCATGAAGGGCGATATTATCAAGAAAGTCCTGCCTGTGCTGGACGACCTGGAACTTGCCCTGCAAAATCGCCCCGCTGACGACGCCTGGGCGAACGGCATCGAGTTGATTGTCCGCAAATTGCAAAATATCCTCGAAAGCGAAGGCGTCAAACGCATCGAGGCGAAGGGCGCGGCGTTCGACCCAAACTTTCATGACGCAATCACCCATGAGCCTTCCGAAGAGGTGGAGAGCGGACATGTGATTGACGTCGTGCGGAACGGCTATACTTTGGGAGAACGTGTAATTCGTCCGGCGTCGGTCAGGGTGGCGCAGTAAAACGTCGCAGGGTCGGGTGTTTCAGCGTCAGGTTGCTGGATACCCGCTTGACGCGGAAACACTGGAGAACTGACATGGCAAAAATCATTGGCATTGACCTTGGCACGACAAACTCTGTTGCGGCGGTGATGAGCGGCGGCGAGCCGCTTGTGATTCCGTCCGCGGAAGGGGAACGGCTTGTCCCTTCGGTGGTGGCGGTGAACAAAAACCACGAAAGACTGGTGGGGCGCGTGGCGCGCAACCAGGCAATCACCAACCCAAACAACACCATCTTTTCAGTCAAACGTTTTATGGGACGCAAAGCCGACGACCCTCAGGTGGAACACACCAAAAAGCGCGTGCCTTATGCGGTCTCCGCCGCGCCTAACGGCGACGTGCGCGTCAACCTGGACGGGAAGGAATATTCGCCGCCTGAAATTTCGGCGATGATTCTCTCGAAAATCAAAGCGGACGCCGAAGCCTACCTCGGCGAACCGGTCACCCAGGCGGTCATCACCGTTCCCGCCTATTTTAACGACGCCCAGCGCAACGCCACCAAAGACGCCGGCAGGATTGCCGGGTTGGACGTTCTGCGAATTATCAACGAGCCGACCGCGTCCTCGCTGGCTTACGGTCTCGACAAGAAAAAGAATGAAGTCATTGTCGTCTACGACCTCGGCGGCGGCACTTTCGACGTCTCCATTTTGGATGTGGGCGACGGCGTCTTTCAGGTTCGCGCCACCAGCGGCGACACCTTCCTGGGCGGCGACGATTTCGACCTGCGAATCATGGACTATCTCATCGAGCAATTCAAAAAGGACAACGGCATGGACCTGCGCAACGACCGCCAGGCGTTGCAGCGTTTGAAAGAAGCCGCTGAAAAGGCGAAAATCGAACTTTCGACGATGATGCAGACTGAAATCAACCTGCCCTACCTGACGGCGGACGCCGGCGGTCCCAAGCATTTGGCGACCACCCTGACCCGCGCCAAGTTGGAGCAAATCACCGCCGACTTGGTGGACCGAACCATTGCCCCGGTCAAGCAGGCGTTGTCCGACGCCGGGCTGAATGCGGGCGATATTCATGAAGTTGTGTTGGTCGGCGGCATGACCCGTATGCCCGCCATCCAAGACCGCGTGCGCGCCTTCTTCGGCAAGGAGCCGCACAAGGGCGTCAATCCCGATGAAGTGGTGGCGATTGGCGCGGCGATTCAAGCGGGTGTGCTTGGCGGAGAAGTAAAGGATATTCTCCTGCTGGATGTGACTCCGCTGACGCTTTCCATCGAAACCCTGGGCGGGGTCGCCACGCCTCAAATCGAACGCAACACGACGATTCCCACGCGCCGCACTCAGGTCTTCTCCACCGCGTCGGATAATCAGACGCAGGTCGAAATTCATGTTCTTCAGGGAGAACGCCCCATGGCGGCGGATAACAAATCGCTTGGCAAGTTTATCCTGGACGGCATTCCGCCCGCGCCGCGCGGCATTCCGCAAATCGAGGTCACTTTTGACGTGGACGTGAACGGTATCTTGAAAGTCAGCGCCAAGGATAAAGCGACGGGAAGGTCGCAGCATATCACCATCACCGCTTCTTCCGGCTTGAGCGAAGAAGAAGTCGAGAAGATGCGTAAAGACGCCGAGTCCCACGCTGAGGAAGACCGCAAGCGCAAGGAATTGATTGAAGCCCGCAACGGCGCGGACAATATGGTCTATGCCGCCGAGAAAGCCATCCGCGATTTTGGCGACAAAGCCCCCGCCGATGTCCGCAGCGAAGTCGAAGCGAAGATTGCCGGCGTCAAATCCGCGCTGTTGGGCGACGATATAGAAAAAATCAAAGCCGCCGCCGAAGCCTTGGGACAAGTCGTCCAAAAGATTGGGGCTGTCGCGTATCAAGGACAATCCGCGCCGGGCGGCGAAGCGACTCGCAACCCGGATGGAGAACCCGAAGTTGTAGACGGCGAAGTGAAGGAGTGACGAGTTGAAAGTCGGAGGTCGAATGTTTATGACCTTTGACTTTCAACCTTCGACCAATTATGAGCAACCGCGATTATTATGAAATTCTCGGCGTTGGACGGAACGCGAGCGACGACGAAATTAAAGCCGCTTTTCGTAAATTGGCTCGTCAGTATCATCCCGACGTAAGCAAGGAAGAACACGCCGAGGAAAAGTTCAAAGAAATTAACGAAGCCTACGGCGTTCTTTCAGACCCTGAAAAGCGCGCCCGTTATGACCGCTTTGGCAAGGAAGGACTGGGCGGCATGGGCGGCGGCTACCGCGATTATTCCGCCGACTTCAGCGACATTTTCGAGGAACTCTTTGGCGGCTTGGGCGGCTTTGGCTTTTCTTCGGGACGGCGTCAACCGCGCAACGCTCCGCGTCGCGGGCGTGATTTGCAGATGCAGGTCACATTGACGTTTGAAGAAGCCGTTTTCGGCGTCGAAAAAGAAATTGAATTTCAGCGCGAGGAAACCTGCTCACGATGCGGGGGGTCGGGCGCGGAGCCAGGCACAACGCCCGTTCGTTGCTCCACTTGTAACGGACATGGAGAAGTGCGTCAGGTGCGCCAGACCTTTCTCGGTCAAATGGTGCAGACGGCGACCTGTCCCGCCTGCAACGGTCGCGGCGAGACAATTTCTTCTCCCTGTAAAACCTGCCGCGGCGTTGGTTTAGAGCGAAAGAACGTCAGGAAGAAAGTGCAAATCCCCGCTGGCGTGGACTCTGGCACGCAAATCCGCTTGAACGGCGAGGGCGGACCTGGCGCTTTTGGCGGACCGAATGGAAGCCTATTCCTCGCGCTGGACGTTAAGCCCCATCAATTTTTCAAACGCCGCGACAACGACATCCTGCTCAACCTCGACATCAACGTGGCGCAAGCCGCTCTCGGCGCGGAAGTGAGCGTGCCGACGATTGACGGCGAGGAAAAATTAAAAATCCCGCCCGGCTCCCAGCCCGGTAAAATCTTTCATCTTAAGGGCAGGGGGGTCCCGCATGTCCGCAATAAAAATCAACGCGGCGACCAGATTGTAGTAATTAATGTGGCGATTCCCACGAAATTAACCAAGGAACAGCGCGAATTGTTTGAAAAACTTGCCAAAAGTTTGGGCGCCGACGTGAAACCCCAGGAAAAGGGATTTTTGGACTGGCTGAACGAGACGTTTGGCGGCTAATGCCGACCATGGATGACAGATAGCGATTGAACGAGCGGATGAAAGTCCGCTCGTTTTTTTTGGACGACTAACCGTTATTGATTCACAACCGTTTGTCTCGTTTATAATGATGCGATGAATCTTCTTCTGCGCCTTTGGCGTTCCCTGCCAATGTGGCTTCACTTCCTCGCGGCGAAACTCGTCCGCGCCAAATTTCGCGCCGCCGTCGCCGCGCTGGTCTTCAACGAGCGCGGACAGATTCTGCTCTTCAAGCATACTTATCGCAAGTGGCAGTGGGGCATTCCCGCGGGCAGTTTGGAATACGGCGAGCAGCCCGCCGACGCCATCCTCCGCGAGTTTTATGAAGAGACAAAAATGACTCTTCAAATCGAAAAATTGCTTACGGTGGTCAGCGCAAAAGAAGACCATCACTTGACGGTTGTGTATTTATGCAAAATCAGCGGCGGCGAGTTTCAGCCTTCCAACGAAGTTTCAGAAATGAAATATTTCGACCTGAACGACTTGCCGCAGATGCTTCTTGCGGAAAAAGACCTCATCCGCTGGGCGGTTGGTTCACTGACTGCCGACCGCCGATAGATGACAACCGAACTGGAGACTCATGAACTGGCTCGAAGTATCCCTGACCGTAAATGGCGAACTCGCCGAAGCCGTTGCCGACGTTTTTGCCCGTTTCGCGCCCAACGGCGTGATGACCGAGCAGGGCGTCGGCTTTTTGAATGACGAGGACCTCGGCGCGCCCGCAGGCCCCATCACTGTCCGCGCTTACTTGGAAATCAACGACCAAATCGAAGAGACGCGCCAAAAGCTCGAAGAGGCGCTCTTCTATCTCGGCATGATTCGCCCCCTCCCGTCTCCCGCTTACAAACAAATCGCCGACCAAAACTGGATGGAAGCGTGGAAGGAACGTTACCAGCCGATTCTCATCGGCAGCCGCCTGCTGATTCTCCCCGCGTGGCTCGAATCGCCCGACCCGAATCGCATCCCCGTCAAGATTGACCCTGGTATGGCGTTTGGCACGGGGACGCATCCCACCACGCAGTTATGTTTGGAGTTGATGGAGTCGGCGGTAAATGGTAATTGGAGATTGGTCATTGACGTTGGCTGCGGCTCTGGAATACTCTCCATTGCGGCTCTGAAACTGGGAGCGGAAAAAGTTTTAGGAGTTGATATTGATATTGAGTCAGTTAAAAATTCCCGCGAGAACGCCGACCTCAACGGGGTGGGGGAGGAATTGATTTTGGGGCAAGGCTCGGTGGAGGAAATTCTGCGCGGCGACTTCGGCTTTAAGTCCGCGCCGCTGGTGGTGGCGAACATCCTCGCCCCCGTGCTGATTCGCCTGTTCGACGCGGGTCTCGCGGATTTAATCGAACCGCGCGGCGAAATCATCCTCAGCGGAATCCTCGACCATCAGGCGGAATCGGTCATCCAAGCGGGAAACGCGAAAGGGCTGAAACTCAACGACAAACGGCAGATGGGCGACTGGGTCGCGCTCAAAATGTCGCGTGATGTATAATCGTTTGTATGGTGACTTTGCCTTTCACCCCTCCCGCCAAAAAGCAATTGGAGCCGATAGCCAAAAAATACGGGCTGCGGTTTATTGTGCTGTTTGGCTCGGTGGCGCGCGGAAAGGTTCACGAGGAGAGCGATATTGACGTCGGCGTTTATACCGAAAAGCCGATAACCTTTAACAAACGCTTGAAGTTGTGGCTGGAGTTGTCGAAATTGTTTCAGGCTGAAATTGACCTGACGGTCTTGAATCATCCCAATCCGTTATTGGGGTTTCGTGTCGCCAACGAGGGCAAGATTTTATTTGAAACGAAACGCTTCGCATGGGAGCGCTGGAAATCGTATGCGGTTCGTTATTATTGGGATACGGCTAAATTCAGGGAAGACGCAAAACAAAGGCTTGCGCGAAATATCGAGAGGATGAGACATGCCGCGGCTGGATAACGAAACTCTCTCGCAAAAATTATTGAGCATGACGCAGTACCTGAATGAGTTGGAGGCTTTGCATGTTCCAACTTTTTCGGAATACAAGAAAGACTCCACCAAGCGTTATGCCGTCGAAAGATTGATTGAGTTGATTGTGGAGTTTGCGACGGACATCAATCGTCATTTTGCTTCGGTTCTGAGCGAATCGTCGCCGCCCACTTATTACGATACTTTTGCCGAAATGCACAACATGGGAATTTTGACAAAAGACCTTGCGACCAAACTTGCTTCCACAACGGGCTTGCGAAACCGACTGGTTCATCGCTATGAGGAAATTGACCATAAGGTTGTGTACCGCAGTATCAATCCATTGCTTGAAAACTATCGTAAA
>JAIWOB010000035.1 GCA_020217065.1 Chloroflexota bacterium
TATGCGGTTATCATTTACGATTACTTGGAGAAAAATTAAAGCATGGAACGCCGCAAACTCTTCTCCTACCTGCTTCTGAATATCTTCGTCTCCGCCACGGTCACGGGCGGAATGCTCTTTTGGTACGACCGCAACTACCGCGCCAGCCTGCCGGCGGTGGCGCAATCCGCGCCCGCCAGCGGGGAGACGGCTTCCGCGTCCGCGCTTGACCCGCAGACCGACGTCCCTGTCAAAATCAGCAGCGTCGTCGGCGCGGGGTCGCTGAGCTCCGAAATTGTCGTCGTCAAATTTGAAGGCGAAGGTCAGCTCGATTTGGCGGCATGGCAGTTGAAAGACGAAAACGGCAACATTTTTACTTTTCCCAAACTCACCCTGTATCCCAACGGCGCCGTGCAAATTCATACCATTTCGGGCGCGGATACCGTCATTGACTTATACTGGGGACTCGGCGAAGCCGTGTGGAACTCCGGCGAAAACGCCCGTCTCTACGACCCGCAAGGAAATTTGCGCGCCGTGTATCGCGTTCCGTGATTGGTAATTGGTGATTGAACCACGGAGACTCGGAGACACAGAGGAAAACCTTTAAAAACTCCGTGCTTCAGTGTCTCCGTGGTTGCGACTTTTGAATCTTGCAACCCGTAACCTGACATTTGCAATTTGACACCTGAAACTTAACCATGACCCAAGCCCTCTACCGCAAATACCGCCCGAAACAATGGGACTCCGTCATCGGACAAGACCACGTCGTCCAAACGTTGATGAACGCCGTCAAAGCCGACCGCGTCGCCCACGCCTACCTCTTTGCCGGTTCGCGCGGAACGGGCAAGACCACCGTCGCGCGTTTGCTTGCCAAAGCCGTGAACTGCCTCAATGAAGACGCAAGCAAAAGACCGTGTAACGAGTGCGAGCATTGCAAGGCGGTGAACGAAAACCGCTTTATGGATTTAATCGAAATTGACGCGGCTTCCAACACCAGCGTGGACGACGTCCGCGACTTGCGCGACAAAATCAACTTCGCGCCGACTCAGGGCAAATACAAAGTCTATATCATTGACGAAGTTCACATGTTGTCAACCCAAGCGTTCAACGCCCTGCTTAAGACTCTCGAAGAGCCGCCGCCTCACGCCATCTTTGTGTTAGCCACCACCGAGATTCACAAAATCCCCGCCACCGTTTTATCGCGCTGTCAGCGTCACGAATTTCGCCGCGTGCCGGTGGATGAAATCGTCGCCAACCTCAAACACATTGTCGCCGAAGAAAAACTTCAAGCCGACGACGAAGCCCTCACCCTCATCGCGCGTCAATCGGCGGGCGGAATGCGCGACGCGCAATCCCTCCTCGACCAGCTCGCCTCCACCGGCGCAAAAATCACGCTCGCCCTCGCGCAGCAAGTTCTCGGCACGGCAACCAGCCAGACCGTCCTTGACCTCGTCGTCTCCATCATCGAAGGTCAGCCCGCGCGCGGCTTGGAGATTATTCATCGCGCCCTCGATTCCGGCGCGGACCCGCGCACGCTTGCCCGGCAGATTGTCGAATACCTGCGCGGACTCATGCTCATTCAAATGGGCAACATCGAACAGGTCGAAGCCACGCGCGAAGTCAAAGCCCAAATGGAAGCGCACGCCAAAGCCTTCAGTCCCGCCGAAGTGTTGCGGATGATGAAAATCTTCAACAACGCCGCGGTGGAATTGCGCGGCGGCTGGCAGCCGTCCCTCAGTTTGGAACTCGCCCTCGCGGAATCGCTGGAAGCCCCGAGCGACTCTGCTCCCGTAGCGGCTGCCGCCCCCGCGCCCGCGAAAAAGACTCAACCTGCGAGTGATATTCTGTTTCAGATGGGAAAATCTCAGCCCGAAGAAAAATCTGCATCATCTCCGCAGGGGACGCCACCCGCGCCCAAATCTGAATCTCCCGCCGTCAGCGCGAATCAAGTCGTCAAAGTTTGGAAACAGATTCAAGCCTCGCTTCCAAAGAGTCAGGCGAACCTCTCCGCGCTGCTCAACTCCGTCAAGATGATTGACGTACAAGGTTCGACTCTGGTTCTTGGATTCGCCAGCGACGTGCTGGTCGAAAAAATGAACAAGCCCGACCAAATCGAAACGGCGCAGAAAGCCATTCAAGACCTGCTCGGCGTGAAACTCTCCATTCGCTGCATCGTCACCAACGCCAAAGGCAAAACCCCCGCCAACGTCTCGCAAGACGGCATGGTCGCCGCCGCCATCCAACACGGCGGGGAAGTGGTGGATGTGGATTAGAAAATAAGCTCGGGGTCGTTTTCAAAGTATGAGATTGAGTCTTTCCGCTCCCATATTTTTATTGTTTGCCGCCGCCCTGTTTTCGCTGGGGCTTTCCGTTTATATCTTCACCCGCCGCCGCGCGCCGGGTTCCACCGCGCTGGGCGTTCTGGCGCTGTTGATTGCCGAATGGTCGCTGACCTACGGGCTGGAAATTGCCGCACCCGATTTGGCGCAGAAAATTTTGTGGGGCAAGGCGCAGTATATCGGCATTGCCTTCATCCCCTTTTCATGGTTGTTGTTTGCGCTTGCTTATACCCTTCAGGAAGAGCGCAGCCGCCGCCTGACCTACGTTCACTGGCTGGGAATTGCGCCGCTCGCCACTGTGCTGCTGGCGTTTACCAATGACGCGCACGGCTTGATTTGGCGCGAAACGTTCCTCAAACAAACCCAGGGGCTGAGCGTATTAGGCGTGAAATATGGCGCCTGGTTTTGGGCGCATTTTGCGGCTTCCTATTTGTTCTTGCTGGGCGGCACGCTGGTCATCTTGAGCCGTTTGCGCCGGATGAAGGGGTTATACCGTTCGCAAAGCGTGGCGTTGATTTTTGCTGTGTTGCTGCCTTGGCTGGGCAACGTGGCGTATTTCGTTACGCCGATTGTCATTGACCCCACGCCCTTTGCGTTCAATATCACCATTGCGCTGCTGGTGTGGGCAATTTGGGGCTACCGCCTGACGGATATTGTCCCGATTGCCCGCGACCTGATTTTGGACGGCTTGCGCCAAGGCGTGGTTGTGTTGGACTTGCAAAGGCGCATTGTGGACGTGAACGCCTATGCGGCGCGTTTTATCGGGCTTGCGCCATCTCAAATTGTGGGCAGACCCACCGCAGAAGTTTTGGCGCCCTGGCAGTCGGTATTGCAAAAATTTCAAGATGTCATCGAAGCCGAAGATGTGATTGAAGTCGGTACGGGCGAGGCGATTCGGCAATTGAGTTTTCGCATCAGCCCCCTGCGCGATGAACGTAATAATCTGGTTGGGCGGCTGATTACGTTTTGGGAAACAGACAAAGCCGCTCCTGCGCGCGTTTCGGCGCGGATAAGCGAGCCTCTCACGCAGCCGCTGCCCGATTTGCAAGTTCAGGTCAGCATTGAGCCGGAGAGCGGAAATCGCTTGCGGAGGGCGGTTCAGGGTTTCTTTTTGCCGGAGCCCCTGCCCATTGCAGCAGATGAAAAAGCGGATGGGCTTTGGCGTCAAACGATTGAGCGCACGTTAACAGGCATTTTACGCTTTGGCGCATTATTGGGCTCGGCGGCTTTGCTGGCTTTTGCCGCTGTTTTGGCGCAGTCCGCTCCCAGCCTGCTGGACGTTGTCTCTGACCCTTTTATTTACTTGCAGGCGCTGATTTTTGCCGTTCTCTGGTGGTTTGCTTTTGCCCGCCGCCTGCCTTTCTACTGGCGGAGCGGCGTCCTGCTCTTTCTCATTTATGGTTTGACTTTCAATGAAGCCTTGAACTACGGGTATAGCGCGGAGGCATTTGCGCTGTTGGCAAGTTTTGTAGCCTTGTCGGGATTGCTGCTCGGCGTGCGCGGCAGCGTGCGGGCAACGGCCATCGGGCTGGTGAGCATGGGCGCGCTTGGCTTTTTGATTGCCACAAAGGTATTTCATCCTTTTTCTGTGCCGCCCGAAATACAGGTTGAACCTACTTCAATTGAGAAGCTTGTGCCGAGCATGGTGGCATTAACTGCAGTTACGCTTGTGGTGCTTGTGGCGATTAATACATTGAAATCCAATCTGAATCGGTCTTTGGCGCAAGAGACTCAAACGCGCAATTTGTTACAGCAAGAACGCGACCTGTTGGAACAGCGCGTGCGCGAACGCACCGCCGAATTGCGCGAAGCCCGCGACCAGGCTCTGCAAAGCCGCGACGAACTGCGCACCTACTATCAAGCCATCGAGCAAAGCGGCAACAGCATCGTCATCACCGACCCGCAGGGCGTCATCGAATACGTCAACCCGTTTTTTGAGAAAATCACCGGCTATTCCCTTCAGGAAGCGATTGGGCAAAACCCGCGTATCCTTAAATCCGGCGCGCAATCGGATGATATGTATCGCCACATGTGGGAAACGATTTCTCACGGGCAAATTTGGCAGGGCGAATTTTTGAATAAACGCAAAGACGGCTCGCTGTATTGGGAATTTGCCACCATCGCCCCGGTCAAAGATGAGCAAGGCAAAATCAACCATTATGTGGCAATCAAAGAAGACATCACCGCCCAAAAGGAACTGCGCGAAACCCTGGCAAGGCAAAATCAATATTTGGCGGCTCTGCAAACCATTACCCTTGAATTGCTTGAACGTCAGGACTTTGACGAATTGCTCAACTCTGTGGTTGAGCGCGCCTGCCAATTGCTGGACGCTTCGCATGGGGAATTTCTGCTCAAAGAAGGCGACGTAATGGTCGTTCGCTCCGCGAACAAAGCAGCCGCCTATTTGATGGGCGAAAGGGCGACGCGCGAGGAATCAAAATTGGCCTGGGAAGCGCACGACGCCCGCCAGCCTGTCATTTTGGAAGATTACGCCGCTTACGCAAACCGGCGCGATGTTTATGACGAAAGCCCCTTACACGCCGTGGCTGATTTCCCCGTACTGGTTGGCAAAGAATGTATTGGCGTGCTGGCGTTGGGACGCAGCCAATCCACAAAACCTTTTAGCGCCTCAGAAATTGAATATGGACAGGCGCTGGCGCAAATTGCCGCCCTGGTGCTGAACAATGCTTCTCTGTATAAAGCCGCCGTCCGCGAATTGGAAGAGCGCAAGCGTATTCAAGCCAGCCTCGAAATCAGCGAGCAGGAACAGCGCGCGCTGGCGGATATTTTGCAAATCGGCATGAAGGAAGAAGCGCTGGAATCCATTTTGCAGACCGCGCTTGATGAACTGCTCGCCATTAAATGGCTGGGAATCGAAGCCAAAGGCGGAATCTTCCTCAAAGACCCGCAGTCCGACATTCTGACGCTGACGGTTCAGCGCAACCTCTCTCCTGAAATTTGCGCCTTATGCGCGCGGGTGGAGTTTGGCAAATGCCATTGCGGGCGCGCCGCCCTCACCCGTTCCCTGCAATTCAGCAGTCATGTGGATGAAGCCCATGAAATTACCTACGAGGGCATTCCCGACCATGGACATTACAACGCGCCAATCCTGAGCGGCGAAACGGTTCTTGGAACGCTCGTTCTTTACCTGCCGCCCGGATATGCCTACAATGAACGGGACGCGCGCTTTCTGCAAGCCTTTGCCAGCACGCTCAGCAACATCATCCGCCGCAAAAGCGCCGAAAACCTGTTGCGCGAGAGCGAAATCCGCTTCCGCCAGATTGTGGAAAACGCCAGCGACATCATCTACCGCATGGATGAGCGCGGACGCATGACCTACGTCAACCCGGTGGGGCTGCGCCTGTTTGGCTACGAGCGCGAAGAAGAAGCGCTGGGCAGGCATTTTTCCGAGTTTGCCGTTTCCCAATGGCGCAGCCGGGTTAAGGCGTTTTATAAACGCCAGGCTTTGCAGCAGCAGGAAAACACTTACTACGAGTTTGTCGCCCATACCAAAGACGGACGCGAAATCTGGCTGGGGCAAAACGTGCAAATCATCCGCTTCGAAAATCGGGTTATCGGCTTTCAGGCGGTCGCGCGCGACATCACCGAGCTCAAAGAGACGCAGCAAGCCCTTCAAGTCGCCCGCGACGAAGCCCTCGAAGCCAGCCGCTTCAAGAGCCAGCTTGTCTCGCGGGTCAGCCATGAACTGCGTACCCCGCTTGGCGGCGTGTTGGGCTATGCCGAATTGCTCTATCAGGGCGCGTTTGGCGGTTTGACCGAAGAACAGCTGGACGCCGCCGGAAACATTGTCGCCAGCGCCAACTACCTCAATATCATGATTAACGAACTGCTCGACCAGGCTCAAATCGAAGCCCGCGCTGTCAAAATCCACCTTGCGCCGTTTCAACCCGCGCGTCTTTTGGAGAATATCCGCGCCAATATGACCATCCTTTCGCTTAACAAGGGCTTGCGCTTCGAGCCGGAGCTCGACCCGGCTTTGCCTCCCGAAATCATAGGCGACGAGCGCCGTTTGCAGCAGGTCTTGATTAATCTCTGCGGCAACGCCATTAAATTCACCGAACAAGGCGAGGTGCGCGTTTCGCTGATGAAATTAGACGACGAGCGGTGGGCTATGCGCGTTGCCGATACCGGCGCCGGCATTCCCAAAGAGGCGCAAGAATTAATCTTTGAAGCCTTCCGTCAGGTGGATAACGCCATCACCCGCCACAATCGCGGCACAGGATTGGGCTTGTCTATTACGAAACAATTGGTAGAATTAATGAACGGAAAACTTGAGTTGGAAAGCGAAGTCGGGCGCGGAAGCGTGTTTACCGTTATCCTGCCTTTGCAAACTCCTTGATATGTAAGAACAAATCCACTCTTTGTAGGCGGTTTTTGTGAGCGCATATATCCTTGTGCTGGAAGACGACCCCGTGTTGGGACAAATCGCGGTCAAGACGGCAAAAGGTTTTAACTTTGAAGTTGTTCTTGACGCCAACGGCAATCAATACGCCGAGATTTTCGCTTCCCGCGGCGCGCCCAAAGCGATTTTCCTCGACTTGCATCTCCCTTATGCCGCAGGCGCGGACATACTCGCGGCTTTCCGCGCCGACGCGCGTCTTAAGGATGTTCCCATCTTTGTCATGACAGCCGACATCCTCCAAGCGCGAAAGTTGGAAGAGGAGGGACATTCCGTGTTTATCAAGCCGGTCAGCGTGGCGCGGCTGCAAAAAATTTTTTCGCAATTGCAGGATGGAGCGTAAAGCCTATGGAAAATAAACCGCTGGCTGTTATCGTCGAGGACGAACCGCAACTTAATCAACTTTTTGCCGTCACGTTAAAAGGAGATTTTGAGATTGTCCAGATATATGACGGCGACTCCGCTTTGCAAGAATTGGAGCGGCGCGTTCCCAACTTAATTGTGCTGGACCTGAATCTGCCCGGCGCTTCGGGAGACAAAGTGCTGCGGCAAATTCGCGCCGACCAAAAATACGGCAACACCCGCGTTATCCTTGCCACGGCTAACGCCCTGCAAGCCGCCGCATTGGAAGAGCAAGCCGATATTGTCTTGCTCAAACCCATCAGCCCGGCGCAATTGCGCGATTTGGCGAGCCGGATTATTTAACCCAAGTTGCCGCCCTTCGCTGTTTTTACCGCGGAGAGACGCGGAGGCGCAGGGAAATTTATCAAAAAGCTTCGCGCCGCGGCGGTTCAAAACGGGCTTTTCACGATGATTATCGAAGGCGGCAACTTGCAACGGTATCCCGCGCAATTCTTTCCGCTTGGCGGGGTTGCCCTAATCTCCAATCGCTAATTTACCAATTGCTCAACGCCGAATAAACCGTCGCCACGGGCGGCGGCGCAATTAAAGTCGCCATTTCGCTGGCGATGCTGGGTCCTGCCGTCTCCAATAGAATGGCGGGGGTCATTTGTGACGTTTTTCCAGCTCGGCGAGGACGCGGTCGGGAGTCAGCCCGCGCGCTGCCAGCAGGACGAGGAGGTGATAGGTAAGGTCCGCCGCTTCTTCGACCAGGCGCGCATCATCCTGCGCCAGCGCAGCCACCACGACCTCGCATCCTTCTTCGCCGACCTTTTTCGCGATTTGCGGCAGACCTTTGGCGAACAGGCTGCCGGTATAGGATGCCTCAGGGGGGCGGTTTTTGCGGTCTTGAATGACTTCAAACAGCCATTGAATGCTCATGTGGTTCTCCGTGCAGCTCAGGGAGTGTGAAAAAGCGGTTTTACTTCAGGGCGCGATAAAAACAGGAGCGATTCCCTGTATGGCAGGCTGGTCCCGCCGGCTGGACTCTTACGAGCAGGGCGTCGGCATCGCAGTCCAGGAAAACGCTCACCACGCGCTGCGTATAGCCAGATGTAGCGCCTTTGCGCCACAACTGACCGCGGCTGCGCGACCAGAACACCGTTTCGCCCGTCTCCAGCGTCAGCCGCAGAGATTCTGCGTTCATGTAAGCTAGCATTAAGACCTCCTCCGTCTCTGCGTCTTGCACGATGGCGGGCGCCAAGCCGTTGGCGTCATACTTGATTTCGGACAACAACTCTCTCATCTTGTTATTTCCTCTTTTCGCCTTTTCATACTCTCACTTTCACTCCCTCTTTCCGCAGCGCCTTTTTCAGTTCTGTAATCTTCATCTTTCCATCGTGGAAGGGCGAGGCAGCCAGCGCGGCGTCGGCTTTGCCTTCGGTCAGGACAGCCGCGAAGTGCGCCGTCGTCCCTGCGCCGCCCGAAGCGATGACCGGCACGGATACCGCCTCGGCGACGGCGCGCGTCAGTTCGATGTCATATCCCGCCAGCGTGCCGTCGGCGTCCATGCTGGTAAGCAGGATTTCGCCCGCGCCCAATTTCACGCCCCGCGCCGCCCATTCAACCGCGTCGAGTCCAGTCGGTATCCGTCCGCCGTTGACATACACTTCCCAGCCGTCGGCATCCTTCCGCCGCCGGGCGTCAATGGCGAGCGTAATGCACTGCGCCCCAAAACGCGCCGCGCCCTCCGAGAGCAACTCTGGGAGCCGCACCGCAGCCGAGTTGACGCTGACTTTGTCTGCTCCAGCCAGTAAAAGATTCCGCATATCCTCCACTTCGCGGATTCCGCCGCCGACCGTCAGGGGCATGAACACGCTCTCGGCGACGCGGCGGACCAATTCCAACGTGATGGGGCGTCCTTCGTGGGTGGCGGAAATATCAAGGAAGACCAGCTCGTCAGCTCCCTGCTGGTCGTACAAGCGCGCCTGTTCCACCGGGTCGCCGGCGTCGCGCAGGTGGACGAAGTTCACGCCCTTGACCACGCGCCCATCTTTGACGTCGAGACATGGGATGATTCGTTTTGTCAGCATCAGTCTCCTTATTCATCCTGAACGCGCAGCGCTTCACGCAGGTCAATCGTTTCTTCGTAAAGGGCGCGCCCAACGATAACGCCCGCCAGCCCAGCCTCTTTGACGGCGCGCACATCAGCAAGGGTATGCGCGCCGCCCGAAGCAATCACCTCGAGACCGCTGGTTTCGGCAAGTTCACGCGCTGCGGCAAGGTTTACCCCGCGCGCCAGCCCGTCGCGGCGGATGTCGGTAAAGATGACGGTTCTCAGACCAATCTCCCGAAGGCGAAGCGCAAGGTCGAGCGCGAGCGCGCCGCCGTCCGCCTTCCAGCCTCGGGTACGGACGAGTCCATCGCGCGCGTCAAGTCCCGCCGCGATTTTCTCGGCGCCAAAGCGAGTCAATGCCTGCGCGACCACGTCGGGATTCTCGATAGCGGCTGTTCCTAAAATGGCGCGGCTTACGCCCAAAGCGAGGGCGCGTTCAACCGCCTCCAGCGAACGCAGTCCGCCGCCGAACTGGACGCGCGCGCCGCATTTCAGAATGGCTTTGAGCGCCGCCAGGTTGAGGTCGTCGCGCTCGCCGAATGCGCCGTCGAGATTCACCACATGCAGCCAGCCTGCGCCCGCCGCCAGCCAGCGGCGCGCCGTCTCGGCTGGGTTGTCGCTGTAATGCGTCATTCGCGCCGGGTCGCCCTGTTGCAGCCGCACCACCCTGCCGCCGCGCAAATCAATGGCGGGATAAACAATCATTCCGCCTCCAAAAAATTCTTCAAGATTCGCAAGCCCGCCGCCTGACTCTTTTCGGGGTGGAATTGGACGCCAAACAGGTTTTCGCGCCGCGCCGCGCAGGCA
>JAIWOB010000036.1 GCA_020217065.1 Chloroflexota bacterium
AACCTGACCCCGTAATCGGCGACGGCGATGACTTCGGACGGATTCTCCGCCCAGCAAAAATACGAGTGATTGAAATAGACATACGTCCCGGAGCGGATGCCGCAAAATAGAGGAGATTCTTCCAGGACTTCGATTTGATTCCATCCCGTATGCGGAATCTTGACCGAAAGCGAATCGGCAAAGCGCGTCACCCGCCCCGCCAGCAAGCCAAGTCCGGCGTGAGTTCCCATTTCTTCGCCGACCTCGAACAGGGCTTGCATTCCAACGCAGATGCCCAGCAGGGGAACGCCGCGTCTGGCTGTTTCTTTAATCGCCTTGTCCATGCCTTTCGCCCGCAGCCCGCTCATGAAATTGCCGAATGCGCCCACGCCGGGGAGGACGATTTTCCTTGCCGATAAAACTTCCTGCGGGTCGTCGGTCCGTTTCACGCTTGCGCCGAGGCTTTCCAGAGCCTTTTGCGCCGAGCGCAGATTGCCGGCGCCGGCGTCAATCAAAACGACGCGGTTCATCGGTTTCCGTCTCCCGTTTCCAGGTAATTCGTTGAAAATAATCTCACAACCCATTTCCGCTGCGCGTTGAAAAGCTTTTGACCGACCATTTAGAGAATTCCCTTCGTGGAAGGAGTCGTCCCGTCGCGCCGCGCGTCGCGCTGCGTTGCCGCATCCAGCGCGCGCGCCCACGCTTTGAACAGAGCCTCCGCCTGATGATGGTCGTCGCGTCCATACAACGCGCGCGCATGTAAGGTGCAGCGCGAAGCCGCCGCAAACGACTCGAAGAAGTGCGGGAATAACGTGGTGGGGATGCCGCCAACATAGGGCGCGCGCCATTTGGCTTGGATGACCGCGTAGGGGCGTCCGGAGAGGTCCACTGCGACATGCGCCAGCGTCTCGTCCATCGGAGCGAAGCAATCGCCCATGCGGATAATGCCTTTGCGGTCGCCAAGCGCCTGGTTGAACGCTTCTCCCAACGCCAGCGCCACGTCTTCCACCGTATGATGGACGTCAACGCGCAGGTCGCCCTTTGCCTGCACTGAGAGGTCAAACAGCCCATGCAGGGCGAGCTGCTCCAGCATGTGGTCTAGGAAGCCAACGCCGGTGGAGACGTCTCGCGCGCCTGCGCCGTCCACATTCAATGCGATTTCGATTTGCGTCTCGTTTGTTGTGCGTGAAATATTCGCGGTTCTCATGTTTACTCCTGAAGGTTTAGCGTTGAGCGTGAAGCGCCTGAAGCAGTCTGTCTGTATCCTGCGGGCGTCCCACGCTGATGCGGATATGGTCGCGCAGCCCGGGCTTGTCGAAGTAGCGGATAAAGATTCCGTGTTCCTGCGCCAGCCGCGCTTTGAGCGGCGCCGCGTCTTTTCCCATCACCCGGCATAAAATAAAGTTTGCCTGCGAAGGATAGGGCTTCAAGTAAGGAACTTCCTGTAAGGCGGCGAATAACCGCGCCCGTTCCTGTTTCAGCCGCTCCACGATTTCGGTCAGTTCGTCTTTGCGTTCCAGAGAGACTTGGGCGGCTGCGCTGGCAGCCACATTGACATTGTAGGGCTGCTTCGCTTTCCACAGCGTTGGCGTCAACCACGATGGAAAAGCGCCATAGCCGATTCGCAGTCCAGCCAATCCAGCCCATTTGCTGAACGTGCGCAAGACAACCAGATTTTTCCGCAGGGGAACCTGGCGGATATGGCTCAGGCTCTCGCCTAGATTCTCTCCCGCAAATTCGATGTACGCTTCATCCAGCGCTACAAGCGTCGGCAGGCGCAAAATTTCATCCATCATATCGGGCGAAATAACCGAGCCATCCGGGTTGTTGGGCGAGGCGAGGAAGAACAGTTTGGGGCGATATTTCTCCACTGCGGCGCGGATGGCTTCGATATCCAGGGAAAAATTCGGGCGGCGCGGGACTTCGATGCAGCGCGCTGCGTTCAGTTCCGCGTCGAACGCATACATTCCAAAGGTGGGCGGGCAGGATAGAATGCAGTCGCCCGGCTCCAGGAAAACGCGCATGAGCAGGTCGAGCAATTCGTCCGCGCCGGCGCCAGCCAGGAGATACGCCTCGTCCACGCCGGTAAATTTTGCCAGCGAGGCGCGCAGGGCGCGGCTTTCGGGGTCGGGATAAATGTGCGGAAACTCCAACTGTCCCAGCGCCTCGCGCGCCGCTTTCAAGGGACCGTAAGGGTTTTCGTTGGCGTCCAATTTGACGATTTGAGCCGGCGCGCGTTTCAAGCGCGCCGAGAGGACCTCGAAAGGTTCGATGGGGGTATAGGGCGGCAGAGAGTCAAGGCTTGTTCGGACTTTCATCGTTTCAACTCCGCTAACATGGCGGTATAGCGCGGCGGTTCTTCTTCAAAAATATATGTGACCGGCAAAACGACAATCCCGCTCCCGCCGATGGCGCGTAATTCGCCAATCGCCTGGGGGAGATGGTCGCGGCGCACAACCACCGTAATCGAATGCCAGCCGCGATTCGATTCGCGCGTAATGATGGGGCTGATGGTGGGACCTTGCAGACCGCCGACAGAAGTCTGCGCGAACATTTTTTGAGCGATGGCTTCGGGACTCTCGCCGCGCATATTTGCAATCACCATCAGGTTGTCTTTGGCGCGCAGATGCGCTTCAATGTATTCGAGCAAGCGCCGCGCCATCTCCAACGCCTGCGGAAAGTTTTGCAAGGCTTTGCGGTTGGCAATCAACGCCGCCTGGGAGGGTTGAATGACTCCGTCCGCCAATGGGCGCAGGCGGTTGTCCTGCAGGGTCTGTCCCGAAGAAACCAGGTCGGAGATGAGGTCGGCGTAGCCAATGGCTGGGGCGGCTTCGAGGGCGCCTTCTCCCGCGATGAGGATGTGAGGGATTCCATGCCGGTTGAGAAAGCGCTCGGTGAGAACGGGAAACTTTGTCGCTACCCGTAAGGGACGAGACCGTGAGGCGGAAAACGCCCGGAGCGAAGCCATATCGCTCACCCCTTCCCACGTTTCGGGAACCGCCAGAGTGAGCGCGCAGTGACCGAATCCCAGCGCGTCGTGCAGAACCAGGACATCCCCATTTTCGCCGCGTTTTTCTTCAATGACGTCCAAGCCCGTGACGCCAAAATCAACGCTGCCCTGGCGCGCGCTGACGACAATATCGCCAGCCCGTTGAAAGAGGACGCTCAATCCAGGCAAAACGGGAATCTCAGCCTGGTATTGGCGCGGGTTTTGTTTTAACACGGTCAACCCAGCCGCAGAGAGAAAATCGAGCGCGCCTTGTTGCAGGCGACCATTGGAGGGAAGGGAAAGGCGAATGTTGCGGTTTGCCGGCATGACAGATTCCTTGTAAGACGGGATAACAAAAAACCCCGGAATGACCGGGGTTGTTCTGCGCGGGAAAGAAAATTGAAATCAGCCTTGTAAGCGCAAAGAGACCGCCTGGTCATTCAGGAGGTTGAGGGAATGATGGCGGTGCAGATGCGCAAACAGAAGGCTCATATTGAGGCGGCAGTATACCAATGACGGAAGAATTTTGCAAGGAGGCGGCGCTTGAGATTTTCCATATTTCCTGTCGCAGGACTGACCCACAGAGCGACTACTCATTTATAAGGTCGCAGCGCAGCCGCTCGACAGCCGTAGCTCGTGATTGGCGTTGTTCGCGTAAGTCTTGCGCTGTAATTCTGTAAGCCGTCCGTCTCTTTTGGTAGAATCACAACATGCCCTCCCCTCTGCTTTCCAACTATCTCACCCACCCCTCCCCCGGCGTCTTGACGCTGGGCGGGGCGCGCATGGCGTTTGTGGATATCGAATCCGGCTTTTGGAGTTTGCGCCGCCAACTGGAAACGCTGCTGGGCGAATCGGCTGCCCGCGCCGTCTTTCAACAGGCGGGCGCCGATGGCGGGGCGTCCTACGCCGCGGCGCAGGGGCGCGCCGAAGACCCGCAAACGCAGCGTCAATTGTTCGCGGATTGCCTTCGGGCGTATCAGGCGGCGGGATTCGGTCAGTTCGAGATTCTCGCCGAAAACTGGCTGCCGGAGCGGGTGACGGTTTGCGGGCGGGAGACCTTTGAAGCGTGGATGATGTCGCGGCATGGGCAGCGCGCCCGCAGCCCGGTTTGCGCTTATACGGCGGGGGTGTTGGTCGGCTTTCTCAACGTGGTCAGCCAGCGGCGGGACGTGGTCTGCATCGAGCGGCACTGTCAGGCGCGCGGCGACGAAGCCTGCGAGTTCGACCTGCTGCCCGCGTCGCAAGCGGAAGGACAATCGGTCATCGCCTTTACCCCGGACCCGGCGCTGGGGAAACTGCCCGAAAAACTCGACGAGCCTCAACTGCGAGAAACGCTCATCCGTCTGACCGAAAACGAAGCCCTTTTGCGTTCGGTGGTGGAAAACGCCCGCCATTTTGCCATTTACCGCGTTACGCTCGACCCAGCCAGCCCGTACGGGGCGCGATTGACGCTTGCCAGTCCGTCCATCCGCGAACTGACCGGGGTGGATGATTACTATGACTTTTCCAACTGGTTCAAGAATCTGCATCCCGAAGACGCGCCGCGCGTGCTGGAAGCCAACCGCCGCGCTCTGGAGCAGGGCGAGCCGTACAATCAGGTGACCCGCGTCTATCATCCGCGTCAGGGACGCTGGCGCTGGGTGCAGACCGTCTCGAACCCCGGCTATGATTCGAATGGGCGGCTGACGCACTTCGACGGCATGGTGATTGACCTGACCGAGCAAAAAGAAGCCGAACTGGCGTTGCAGGAGATGAACGCCACGCTGGAAGCGCGCGTGCAGGCGCGCACGGAAGAAATTGAGCGGCGGCGCGCCACCGCCGAGAGTTTGCGCGACATTATCCGCATGATTAACTCCAACCTGCCGCTGGACGACTTCTTGCAGCAGGCGGTGGAACTGGCGGCGAAGCAGTTGGGGGCGGGAGCGTGCGTGCTGCATCACATTGACCTGGAACAACAGGTCGTCACCCAAACCGCCACCTACGGCATGGAAGGAATTTTTGAAAAACGCAGCAGCCGCCCGTTTTCGGCAATGAAACCTTCGGGCGGGGAAGGCTACCTTCAGGCTTTGCTCGCGCGTCAGCCCATCTACGGCAATTATCCGCCCCTGCCCGAACGGGTGGATGAAATCCGCCGCGACCCGGACATCCCCGAAGCGATTAAGCGCGAGCGAATCGCCCTGCGCGAACGTTACGCCGGTTCGTTTGCCGTGCCGCTCTATATTCAAGATAAACTCTACGGCGGAATGGTGTTTTACTACGCCGAGCCGCAGGAGTTTCACGAAGAGCAAATTCAACTGGGGCTGGCGTTTGCCGAGCAAATGGCGGTGGCGCTGGAGAACGCCTTCCTGCGCGAGCGCGTTGCCCTGGCGGAACGCAGCCGTCTGGCGCGCGACTTGCACGACGCAGTTTCGCAGACTCTCTTTTCCGCCAGCCTGATTGCCGAAGCGCTGCCCAAACTGTGGCAGCGCAGCCCCGAAACCGCCGCCCAAAAACTGGAAGAATTGCGCCAACTGACGCGCGGCGCGCTTTCCGAAATGCGCACCCTGCTCTTTGAATTACGCCCCGCCGCGCTCAGCGATACCGAACTCTCCGATTTGCTGCGTCATCTGGCAAACGCCTTCACCGCGCGCGCCCGCCTGCCCGTTGAACTGAACATCGAAGGACAGCCCGACCCGCCCGCCGGGGTCAAAGCCGTCTTTTACCGCGTGGCGCAGGAAGCCCTCAACAATGCCGCCAAATACGCTCAGGCGCGGCAGGTTGCGCTGCATCTTTCGGGCGGAAGAGAACGGTTGCGGCTGGAAATCCGCGATGACGGGCGCGGATTCGACCCGCTCGCCGTCCCGCCCGACAGTTTGGGGTTGAACATCATGCGCGAACGCGCCGAATCGATAGGCGCGTCCCTGCAAATCCGCAGCGCGCCCGAACAAGGAACAATCATCTCGCTGGATTGGACATCCCCCCGACAGGAGACTTTATGACCCCCATTCGCGTTATGCTGGTAGATGACCATGCCGTTGTGCGCAGCGGATTGGCGACTTTTTTGATGACCTGCGACGACATGGAACTGGTGGGCGAAGCCGAAAACGGCGAACAAGCCCTGGCGCGCTGTCCGCTGCTGAAGCCGGACGTGGCGCTGATGGATTTGGTCATGCCCGGCATGGACGGCGCAACCGCCACCCGCCGCCTGCGGGAAATTTGCCCCGAAACGCAAGTGATTGTGCTGACCAGTTTCAAAGAGCGGGAATTGGTGCAAGACGCGCTGCAAGCCGGAGCGATTGGCTACCTGCTCAAAGACGTGACCGCCGCCGAACTTGCCAGCGCCATCCGCGCCGCTTCGATGGGCAAACCCACCCTTGCGCCCGAAGCCGCCCAGGCGCTCATTCAGGCTGCCCGTCACCCCGCCGAAAAACCAGGCTTCGACCTGACCGAACGCGAGCGCGAAGTATTGGCGCTGATGGCGGAAGGCTTGAACAACAATCAAATTGCCAAACGGCTGGTGGTCAGCCCCTCCACTGCCAAATTTCACGTCAGCAGCGTGCTTTCCAAACTTGGCGCCGCCACCCGCACCGAAGCCGTAGCGATTGCCCTGCAAAACAAACTGGTCAAGTAAACGTCCTGCCCAACTGACCAGGTACAAATCTCCCCAGTCCGCCGATGCGACCGGGGAGATTTAATTTTATGATGATGACAGTGAAGCGCGCCCCCCTTTCCGAAACGCGCGGGCAGGGCAACTCTCCGCCCTGCCTGCGCGTGGTCGCCTTCAACGTCACCTCTTTCTCAAAGGAGTTTCTCATGCTCTACGTCAAAATCTTCGGTTATTTTCTGGCTTCCGCCGCCCTGCTCACCAGCCTTGCCATGGCGCTGATGGGCGCGCGCTGGCAGGCGGTGGAACAATCCGCCTATGCGGGCGAACGCCGTCCGTGGTGGTTCGTGGCGGCAAGCGCCCTGCTGATTGGCTTTTATCTCTTCGCGCTCTATCACTTTGCAATCGCCGCGCCCAAAACCTGGGCGGGCTGGCTGCTCATGGTGATTCTGCCGCTGGGCTGGGGCTTGAAAGCCGCGCTGGTTGTCTTCAACCCGCAGGGGCGCGCCGCCGTCTCCGCCATTGCAGGCGACCAGAACTGGCGCAAAGTCGCCCTCGCTCGTCTGCCCATTGCCCTGCTGCTCGGCATTTTGACTTGGTTCGCGTAACGGGAGCAAACTCGTGATTCGGAATCTGATTTGGGAAACCGACGGCGTCTTGTTCGACACCCATCCTGCCGTCACCTACGCCCTCAGCCAATCGCTCAACGAAATGGGCTGTTCCATCGCCCTGAACGTGGTGGATGACCTCGCCCGTCAATCGCTGGAGCATTGCGTAGAAACGCTCGCGGCGCGCTTTCAACTCGACCCCGCCCTGCTGCGCCAGCGTTCCGCCGAACGATACCGCCAGATTCCGCCGGAACGTCAGTTGCCCTTTCCCGGCGCGCGCGAAGTTTGCGCCTGGATTGCGGCGCGCGGCGGCTTGAATCTGATTGTCACCGCCCGAAAAGCCGAGTCCACCCGCGCCCTGCTCGCCGTGCACGAGATGACCAAATTCTTCAGCGATATTGTCACCCCGGAGCAAGGCTATCCCTGCAAGCCGAACCCAGCCATTCTGCTCGCCGCGCTTGAACAACATGCCCTGAAACCCGCCGAATCCCTGCTGATTTGCCGCAATGAACGCGACATTCAAGCCGGGCAGGCGGCAGGCATGGCGACCTGCCTGTTTGGCGCGGCGGAAGTCTCCAGCCTGCCTTCGCTGCGCGTCCCGAACTACGCGGCGCTGCAAAAGTATTTAAATGACTTCTCGCAGAACAGAGATGACGCCGCATGAAAACCAGCAACCTGCTTTGGATATTCTTTCACGCCGCGCTTGCCGCTCTGGGCTTTGCTCTGGCGAAGACCGCCTTGCCGGCTTCGAGAAAGTAGCCGCGTATGCGCTTCCGCTTCCTGCCCATGACCGCCGAATACGCCGCCCGCATCCTGACCTGGCGCTACCCGCCGCCCTACGACGTGTACGATTACGACAAAGCCGCCGAACACATGCTCGATTCCGCCGGATGGGGCAAGACCCTCTTTGCCGCGCTGGATGAAAACGGCGCGCTGGCAGGCGAACTGACCCTCGGCTTTCTCGACCAGGATGATGAATGGGTCCCGCTGGATGACATGCAAGCCGGGCGGCTGGATGGCTGCATCCTGTGGATTGGCTTTGGCTTGCGCCCCGACCTGACCGGGCAGGGTTTGGGGCTGGATTTTGTCACGGCGTGCGCCGATTTCGCCGCTCAATTTTCCCGCCGCCAATACCGCTACCAGGGCGGAGAGGTTGGCTTGGGCGTGTACCAGTTCAATCAACGCGCCATCAAAGTTTACGAGCGAGCCGGGTTCGTCAAATTCATCGAGCGCATCGCCCTCGTCCACGGGCAGGAAGTTCCCGCTCAGCGCATGAAGAAACGATTGGATGACTTCAAATAAAGATTTCCCTTTCACGCCCCAAAACCTGGAGCGCGTTCTGGGCGAAGCGCGGCAAGCCGCCCGCTCGCGCCGCCTGCCCCTGTTGGTCAGCAGCCTGGTCAGCGACCAGAACAACGGCAATAGCGCGTTCATCCGTAATGGGCTGACCGTTTTGCTCGGGGAACAACCGGGGATTATGGAAGTAGAGATTGAATAAACAGCCTGCCCATCTGACCAGGTAAAACTCCCCCCAACTGGACAACATCTCTTCTACCCGCCCGCCGGATGACCCGCGCGGGCGGTTGGCGTAAGATGGACGCAAAGAGCAGAAAGGAGTTTCCCATGAACGATATGTTGCTTGTTCACGCTCTTCTCTTCAATCGGTCCAGCGACTGGACCATCGAACGCGCCGTGCCGGTTTATGCCTCGCGCCCCGCGCCGGTCTCAGTCCGCCAGATATTTCTGGCTTGTCTATAGCGCTCCCCGGAGCTGCCCATGTCCGCCGAACTTCAAACTTGGCGTCAACGATAGAAAAAAAGGATACTTTCATGAATCGTCCCCCAAAAATTAGAGGCTGCATGACCTTCCTGCTCGTCCCCATCTTCTTGCTGGCTGCTTTTGTGCTGTACTCGCAGTGGACGGCGCGCACCCCTGCCATCCTCGGCGCGGATGGAAAGCCCTTGCCCGGCAGCATTGCCTTGCTTGAAAAGGTCAAACTCGGCGGCGTGGAGCAGTGGCTCATCATCCGCGGTCATGATGTGAACAAGCCCGTCTTGCTCTTTCTCTCCGGCGGACCCGGCGCGAGCGAGGCGGCGCGCGTGCTGCGCTTCAACAGTGAACTGGAGAAGCATTTCGTGGTCGTCATTTGGGAACAGCGCGGCTGCGGCAAATCGTACCCGTCCATCAACCCCAAGTCCGGCTTGACCATCGAGCAGTATGTTTCTGACGTGGTCGAGTTGAGCGAGGCGCTGCGTGCCCGCTTTGACGAACAAAAAATCTACCTGGTGGGTCACTCGTGGGGAACGATTATCGGCGTTCTGGCTGCCGAACAGCGCCCCGACTTGTTCCACGCTTACGTCGGCGCCGCCCAAATGGTGGACGTGCAGGAGACCGACCGGATGATTTACGACCTGGTGTTGGAACGCTCCCGCGAAATGGGCGATACCGCCTTTGTGCAAACCCTTGAAAAACAAGGTCCGCCGCCTTATTTTGGCAAAAGTCCCATTCAACCCTACGCCGCCCTCTTTGGGCGGGAATATCAGATGTTTGAAGTCCCGAATATCAAAGACGAGACCTACCGCCGCGAGGGCGACGCCATCCAGTTGATGCTCAAGCAGCCTGAATACGGCTGGCTGGACCGGGTCTATTATTTGCTGGGGCTGATGAACACTTTCAACGCAGTTTATCCGCAATTGCAGGAGATGGATTTCCGCGCGGACGCCGTCCGCCTCGACCTGCCCGTTTACATCCTGTTGGGACGGCACGACATGAATAATCCCTCCCGCATTCCCGAAGAATACTTCCGCCTGCTCGAAGCGCCGAAAAAGGAATTGATTTTCT
>JAIWOB010000037.1 GCA_020217065.1 Chloroflexota bacterium
AGCCATGGCTCGCGGCGGGAAGCGATGGATGAATCTTTCATTGAAATTTGAAGTCTAAAATCGCGTCAATGACCATTTCCTGGTCGGCGCCGCTCAATTCATTGTGGAGGGGGAGGCGCACCAATTGGTCGCTGACTCTTTCGGTGACGGGGCAGTCGCCGGGGCGGTAGCCAAATCTGCGCCCCATGTCGGAAAGATGCAAGGGAAGGTAATGGAATACGCTGTAAATTCCGCGCTCGCGCAAGTGCATGATGAATTTTTGACGCAGGTCGAGATTCGGCAGGAGCATATAAAACATGTGATAAGCCTGTTCGCGGTCGGGGGGGACGGCGGGCAATTGCACGCCGTTCTTTTGCGCCCACTCTTGCAGGGCGGCGCGATACATGTTCCAGACGTTTTTGCGATGGCTTTGGATTTTCTCCCGCTGCTCAAACTGGGCGTAGAGGAAAGCCGCGAGCAAATCGGAGGGCAGGTACGAAGAGCCGATGTCCACCCAGGTATATTTGTCCACCTGCCCGCGGAAGAAGCGCGCGCGATTGGTTCCCTTTTCGCGGATGATTTCGGCGCGTTCCGCCAGGGCGGGGTCGTTGATGAGCAGCGCGCCGCCTTCGCCGCAGGAGAAGTTTTTCGTCTCATGGAAAGACTGGGTCGCCAGCGCGCCGAATGTGCCGAGATATTTTCCCCGGTATTGCCCGAACAAGCCGTGGGCGTTGTCTTCAACGAGCGCAATCTGACGGCGTTTTGTAATCTCTACAATGACCTCCATTTCACAGCCCACGCCGGCGTAATGCACAGGGACGACCGCCTTCGTGCGCGGCGTGACGGCGGCTTCAAGTTTGGTTTCGTCCAGGTTCAGCGTATCGGGATGGATGTCTACGAAGACGGGTTTTGCTCCGCGTAAAACGAAAGCGTTGACCGTCGAGACGAAGGTGAAGTCTGGAATTATCACTTCGTCGCCGGGTTGGATTTCCAGCAGGAGGGCGCACATTTCCAGCGCGTGCGTGCAAGAGGTGGTTAACAGCGCTTTGCGGACGCCGAGCTCGCTTTCTAAAAAGGCGTGACATTTTTTGGTGAAAACGCCGTCGCCCGAAATTTTCGCGTTTTCAATGGCTTGCCGCATATATTCAAATTCGTTGCCCACGGTAACGGGGCGGTTGAAGTCAACTTTTATCATAAGTTCCTCAAAATAGCGTCGCAAGTTTGCCGCGCCTTTTGTTCGTCGAAACGCTTATCGTTGAACAAATTGACGACCCCGCCCGCGAGGGCTTCGGCGCGCGGCGCCGACCCGTCCGCCATAATTCCCGCCAGCGAGGCGTAATGCGAACTGGCAAAAAGCCCCGCCGCGAAGATGGCGTTCAGAATTTCGGCTTGATTTCCGACGCGGATATTGAAACGCCAAATCTGATACGCCGGCGAAAGTTGTATCTCCCGCGGCAGCAGCGATTCATAAATCTGATTCAGCGCCAAGCGCTGAATCAGGGACGCCTTTTTTGTCTCTTCGATTTGGCGGGAATAATCATACCATGCGGGGGGAGGCGGGTCAATTTGAAGCCAGTCGCTGTCGCGGTAGACGAATCGTTCTCGTTTGCGGAGCGCTTCTTTGTAATCTCTTTCCATTTTTTCGTGATGGACGGGGTTGAAGGGCAGGCGGGCGGCGCGATAGGCGAGGTCCTCGCGCGCAAAAGCGTAGCCGCCGAAGCCGAGTTCCGCAATTTTGGCGTAGCCTGTGCTGTAGAGGAGCGCGTCCGCCGGCGTTTCAATCGGTTCGAGGTCGGGGACGCAGAGACAGCGGTCGTCCAGCAGCAGTAGGTCGGGTTGAAGCGCCTTGACGGCGGAGAAAAATTCCAGCGGCGCGGCGGGGTCTCCGTAGGTGTGCGCGTACAGCAGTCCGCCGAATTTGCCTTTTCGAATTTTTTCTTCCGCCTGCTCCAGGTCCATGTGAAGGGTGGAAGCGGAAATGTCCACAAACTCAAAGGGGACTCGCGCCTTGAAAAAGGTCATCGGCACGATGGGGCAGATGTTGGCGGGCAGCAGCCAGGGGCGGAAATCCGCGCGTCCAGCGAGGAGGTTATACAAAATCGCTGAAGCGCGCGGAGCCAGAATGAGTTTCATGACATCCTTCAAAAAAGACCTGACAGGTTTTTGGGAATCCGCCAGGTCTTACGCTCTTATACGTCCTTGCGGACGAGGATGGTGAAATCGTACAAGCCGTAATCGTGGAGCAAAGCCACGTTGCGCGAGAAGTTGCGTTTGCAAAAATCGAAGAAGAAGAGCGGGTCGCCGTAGAAGAGGTCGGGGCGTTCCGCCATACGCTCGGCGTCGGAATATTTCGTCAGCATGTTAAAAGAAAAACCTTTCGAGCAAAGCGCGTTCATGCGCGGCAGCGTTTCGCAGACGAAGTTCCGCCACTCGTCATAGGGCGCGTCGAGCTTGATGTTGAACACGCCGGCGGCGACGAGATAATCGGCGACGGGCAGTTCGCGCTCATCCGTTGTAAAGCGGGCGTTGGGAAAGTCTCTGTATTTTTCGCGCCCGGCGAGAACCATTTTCTCGATTAAATCCACCCCGTAATATTCAAAATCCCAGCCGCGCTGGAGGAGGAATTCGAACATCGCGCCGTATCCGCTGCCGTAATCTATCACCGAGAATTTTTTGGCGGGGTTAATAACCTTTACAAGTTCGGCGAAGCGGGTTTGCTGCGCTTGTTCGCCGTTGTAGTCCACGCCTTTGGCGGTTGCGCCGAAGGTCTCCAGTTTTTGCGTGAAATATTCGTTTAGTTTTTTCTGGGTTTCGTCAAGACTCATGCGATTGCTCCTTTGGGAAATACAGGTAACGCCGCGCGTCCTCTCCCGTCATGAACAATAAGTCAATCACGCTGACATAAGGCTCGAAAGGAGGGTACAACTGCGGATATTCGGGGTATTCGTATTTTTTATATTCGAGGCGGATGCCCTCGTTTTCCAGCAGCTCGGGGACGAGGTAGGCTTGGGCGGCGGGACCGGAGAGATAAGCGTCGGCGTTGACCTGCTTGAGGATGCCAACCAGCCGTTCGGTCTTCGCTCCCTGCGGGTGGAATTCGCGCGAAAAACGGATGGGCGTCTCGATGCCCAAATGCCCGCAGACCCAGCGAATAAGCCGCAGATTTAACTCGGAGATGGTTGCGGCGGGCTGCAGCAGCAATTCGCTGAGCTGCGAAAAATAAGGCTCGAAATGCGGCGCCTGGCGGTAGGATTCGCGGATGCGGTTCAACATTTTTGCCGCCCAGCGAGTCGAATGGTCTATGGTCGTCTCTTCGATTAACTGGCTGGTGGTCTTGTAATTGACGGGAACGGTAATCCATTCGCCGCCGCGCGGAGTCTTGATTTTGTTGCGGTTGCGCCAGTCGCCTTTGGTGTATTGCAAATCGTCGTGAAGGATGAACAAGTCCACCTCGCGGATAAAGTCAAAGTATCCGCGCCAGGGGAGGAAGTTCGATTGGATGATGCCGACTTTCATTCGTCCTTCTCCTCGGTGGTTGCGCCGACAGTATAGGTTTTGCGTCCGCTCGAACGGTCGAAGAGCCGCGCCAGGTATTCGCCAATGATGCCCAGCGCGAACAATTGCACGCCGCTGAAAATGACGATAATGGACGCCAGAAACGGAAAACCCTCCACAGAGCCGAACGCCAGATAAGTAACCAGCACGTATACGAGGACGAAAAAACCGAAGAAGGTGAAAAGAAAGCCGAGAATGCTGGCGAGGCGCAGCGGAACGGTGGTGTAACTTGTCAGAACCAGCAGGGAGACTTTGATGAGTTTGACAAAGTTGTAATTGGATTTTCCCGCCGCGCGCGGCGCTTCTTCCACCGTCACGGAAGCGAAGCGGTCTGTGCCCCAGGAGAGCAGCACGTCCACCAGCACGGCTGGACCGTGGAAGGAGTCGAAGGATTTTCGCAGGTCGGCGCGGAAGGCTTTGAAAGCGCCGATGTCGCGCACCGCCTGTTGTCCCATCACGTAAGAGATGGCGCGTTTGAGAAGGGCGGAGACCAGGCTCTTGTACCACGCCTGCTGGCGTTTGCGCGACACCCCGTAGACGACATCGTAGCCTTCGTTCAGTTTGGCGAGCAGTTTTGGAATTTCTTCAGGCGGGTTTTGCAGGTCGTCGTCCATGACGACAATGACCTCATGGCGCGCCGCGCGAATCCCGCAGAGCGTAGCGTTATGCTGACCGTAATTCCGCATTAAGTTGACGCCGCGCACCCAAGCGTGACGTTTGGCGAGACTTTGGATAACTTCCCAACTATCGTCGGGGCTGCCGTCGTTGACCAGCACCAATTCGTAGTTTTCCGCAACGCGCGGCAAGACGGCAGCCAGACGCTCGACAAGCAGGTGAAGGGTTTGCCCGCTGCGATAAACTGGAACGACGACGGAACAGTTCATAGGGGACGTATTTTACCACCCGCTTACAACTTCATTCCGTGCCGGTTTCGCAATAAATCGAGCGTGTGTTCGAGTTCGGCGTTTTTACGCGCCGCGTCCCAGCCCATGCAGTCGCCGAAGAGGTCTCCCAACTCGCGCGCCGCTTCGGCGTTCAAGCGTCCCAGCATGGCGAGCATGGTGCGCCTCAGGAGCAAGTCTTCGAGGCGGGCGCATTTCTCATGTTGAATGAGGAAAAGGATTTCGCGCCGGGTGTAATCGGGGATGGACTTGAGCGGCTCATCCTTTTCGAGATTCATAAAACGGGAAATCGTTTCGATGCGGGAGCCGTAACGCGCGTACAAAACCGACAGCCTTTCCCTGTCGAGTCCCGTCCACGCTGCAAGCCCTTCAATTTGGCGTTTTTGTTCGGCGGGGTCGGCGGAGTACCCGCGTCCGCCGCCGATGGGGAGGTTGGCGGTGCTCTTTTGGCGGGGTTTTCCAAAAAACGCCAGCGCCTTGTCGGCGACCTGCTCGGAGAATGCGCGGAAGGAGGTCCATTTACCGCCGACCAGGGAGTAAACGGGGAAAGATAAGTTGGTGTTTGCGCTGTCGAGGATTTCGATATGATGGTCGCGGCTGTATTGGGCGGTGGTCTTCGCTTCGCCGCTGCTGCCCAGCGGGCGCACGCCCGTAAACTGGAAGACGATATGTTCCCTGCCGACTTTGATGGAGGGGAAAACGCGCGTCACCAGTTCCAGGAAGTATTCGATTTCCTCTTCGGTGCAGTGAACATCGTCGGGGTCTTCAATTTTGATGTCGGACGTGCCAATTAGAACGCGGTCATACAAGGGGAAGAGCAGCACGATGCGCCCGTCTTTGTTCTCGAAGAAGAATTCGTTATTGCCGATGGCGGCGCGCAGCTCGGGATGCTCCACAACGACATGCGAGCCTTTGGTGCCGGCGATGTAACGGGTGGAAAGTCCCATCTTCCTGTTGGCGGCGTCAATCCAGGGGCCGGCGGCGTTGATAAGCAGTTTCGGACGGACGACATAGGTCTCGCCTGTCAGTTCATCTTTCAAAAAGACGGAATCCTTATCTGCGCCCATCAGGCTGACGTAATTTAGCGCCCGCGCGTTCGGGTTTTCGGCTTCGGCGTCCAAAACGATTTCAAGCGCCAGCCGTTCAGGGTTGGAAATCAACCCGTCATAGTAAACGGCGGTTGTGACGATGTTGGGGTTTAAAAGGGGCCAGCGCTTCAGCGATTCTTTACGCAGCATGAATTGATGACGCGGCACAATGCGGGTTTTTCCCGTGTAGGCGTCGTACATCATCAAGCCGAGTTTGATGATGACCGCGCCGCGCTCCGAGGGCTTATCGAGCAAGCCTAAAAACTTGAGCGGCGCGTTGAAAAGCCCCGAAAAATACTTGAACATGGGAATGGTCGTCGGCAGCGGGCTGACGATGTGCGGCGCGTTCTGAATCATGCGGTTGCGCTCCCGCACCGCTTCGCGGACGAGGCGAAACTCGCCGTTTTCGAGGTAGCGGATGCCGCCGTGCGCCATGTGTGACGACGCCGCGCTTGCGCCCGAACAGAAGTCGCCGCGGTCTATCAACAGGGCGTCTACGCCGTTCAGGGTCAGGTCGCGGAAGGTTCCGATGCCGTTAATTCCCGCGCCGACAATCAGCGCGGAAATTTCGGGGTTGGTTTTGAGCGAGGATAGAGCTTCGTTTCGATTCATGTTTTTCCTTATCTTCAGGATTTGCGTTCACACATTGCTTTGTTGCAAACACCTTCAGAGTTTGTCGCTGCGAGCGGAGCGAAGCAGTCTCCCTGCTTGCGAGGAGATTGCTTCGATGCCTTCGGCATCTCGCAATGACGGCAAAAACGAATGATTGCAACAAAGCGTTCACGCATTTATTCGACCCAGTCAAAAGTGCGGAGCGCCGCTTTCTTCCAGCCGGCGTATAATTTTTCGCGCAGGGCGGAATCCATATCTTCAGGATTTGCGCTCAAGCATTTATTCGACCCAGTCAAAAGTGCGGAGCACCGCTTTCTTCCAGCCGGCGTATAATTTTTCGCGCAGGTCGGAATCCATCTTCGGCGTCCATTCTTTGTCTTTGCCCCAGTTGGCGCGGAGTTCGTCGTAATCCTTCCAAAAGCCGACGGCGAGCCCCGCCGCGTATGCCGCGCCCAGGGCGGTGGTCTCCGCCACTTTGGGACGCACTACAGGCACGCCCAAAATATCCGACTGGAACTGCATGAGCAATTCGTTGAAGACCATGCCGCCGTCCGCTTTCAACGCGGTGAGTTTGACGCCCGAATCTCTTTCCATGGCGTCCAATACTTCGCGGGTTTGGTAGGCGGTGGCTTCGAGGGCGGCGCGGGCGATATGACCTTTGTTGACATAACGCGTCATTCCGACAATGGCGCCGCGCGCGTTTGATTTCCAATACGGAGCGTACAAACCGGAAAAGGCTGGAACGAAATAGATTCCGCCGCTGTCTTCCACGCTCTTCGCCAGCGTTTCCACGTCGGCGGATTTTTGTATGACGCCCAGGTTGTCGCGCAGCCACTGAACCAGGGCGCCGGTGATGGCTATCGAGCCTTCAAGGGCGTAAACCGCCTTTTGAGCGCCAATCTTGTACCCGAGAGTGGTCAACAAGCCAGATTTGGACGGCACGGGAATCTCGCCCATGTTCATCAACATAAAACAGCCTGTGCCGTAGGTGTTCTTCGCCTCGCCGGCGCTGAAGCAGGTCTGCCCGAACAAAGCCGCCTGCTGGTCGCCCAAATCGCCGCAGACTGGAACGCCCGGCAAAATCGCCTTTGCCGAACCGTACACTTCCGACGAAGATTTGATTTCAGGCATCATCGCGCGCGGAATGCCGAGCAGCCGCAGCAAGTCTTCGTCCCAATCCAAAGTTCTCAGGTTCATCAGCAGCGTGCGCGAAGCGTTGGTGACGTCGGTGACGTGCGCCCCCGTCAAGTTCCAGATAACCCAAGTGTCCATATTGCCGAAAGCCAATTCGCCTTTTTCGGCTTTGGCGCGAGCGCCTTCCACGTTGTCGAGTATCCACTTGATTTTCGGACCTGAAAAGTACGTCGCGAGCGGAAGACCCGTTTTTTCGCGCAGGCGGTCTTGTCCGCCTTCTTTCGCCAGTTCGTTGCAGATGAGGTCGGTGCGGGTATCCTGCCAGACAATCGCGTTGTAAACGGGTTTTCCCGTCGCTTTCTCCCACACGACGGTCGTTTCGCGCTGGTTGGTAATGCCGATTGCGGCGATGTCGCTCAACTTTAGACTTTCCAAAGCGCCCCGCATAACTTCTTGCGCGCGCGCCCATATTTCAAGCGGGTCATGCTCCACCCAGCCGGGTTTGGGATATATTTGTTGATGTTCTTTTTGGTCTGCGGCGACGATGTTTCCCCCATGGTCGAAAACGATGAAACGGGTGCTGGTGGTCCCCTGGTCTATTGCGGCGACATATTTTGACATGGCAGCCTTCCTTCGTGACGTTTTTCTTTAACCGCAATTTTACCCGCAAGCGTGACATTTTGTCTTCCCCAATGGGCGGGACGAGCGCCGCCCAAATAAAAAGGCAGTTTCGCCGGCGGCGAGAACTGCCTTTCAGGCTTCGCTTCTAATTCTAGGAAGGCTTGGTCTGGGAATCGGGTTCTTCGGCTTCTTCTTCCTCTTCGGTTTCCTCTTCTTTTGCGTTATTCTCATCCAGGAAGTTGGAGACAATCACCGCCAGCGTCGCTCCAAGCAAGGGACCGAAGAGGTAAATGACGTAGGTGTAAACGTTCGTCAGGCTTGGCGCGGCGAAAATGGCGCCTGCCAGGGTGCGGGCGGGGTTCATGGACGCGCCGGTAAAAGGAAGGCCGGCGATGTTTGCGAAGGCGTAGGTCACGCCAATCGCCCAGCCCGCCAGCCGGATTCCGCCTTCTTCGTCCTTTACGCGCAAGACCGTATTGACGAGGAAGAAAGTCAATATGGCTTCGACCACCATCGCCATCACCGGCTGCGATTTGTTGAGCGCGCCGACCGTCACGCCGCCTTCAATCGTCGCGCCCAGCGGCTCGAGAATGGTCTTGAGGAAGAAGGCTGCCAGAATTGCCCCCGCGAATTGGGCAATCCAGTAAAAGACCGCCGCCAGCCATTTGACGTCGCCGTTCAACGCGGCGCCGAATGTAATCGCAGGGTTGAAGTGCGCGCCTGAAATGCGCCCATACGCCAGATGAAGAGCCGCCTGCGTAAGCCCAACCGCCAGGGCGATGCCGACCAGACCCGCGTTGACGATGCCCGCGCTCATGCCGATGAACGCCAGCGCAAAGGCGCCGACGAACTCGGCGAGGAATACTTTTGAATTGAACATGGTTTCTCCAAAAATGTGGTTTGAAATACAACCCTTGCGGGTTGAATTCGCTATGATAACCAGTCTCGCGCGCCCGCCAGAAAGGATTTGCCCGGCATGACTTTTTTCCCCGCAGGTTGGACTTCTTCCAAGACCAGCGCCCCTTCAGAGGTCTGAACTGCCGGTTTTCCGCCAGCAATCAGCCTTGTCCCGCATGTTCCAGCGGGGCTGTTGTCGAGGACGGAGGCGCGCAATACTTTGAGCGGATTTCCTTTCCATGCGAACCAGGCGCAGGGCCAGGGGTTCATCGCCCGCACACGCCGTTCCAACTCGGCGGCGGGGCGGTTGAAGTCGAGCAAGCCGTCTTCTTTTCTTAAGGTCGGGGCGTAGGTCGCTCCTTCTTCCGGCTGGGCGGCGGGTTCAAGCGTTCCCGCAAGATAGGCGGGCAAAGTATCAAGGAGTAGATTCGCGCCCAGCGCCGACAAGGTTTCGAGGACCGCGCCAGCCGTGTCGTCCCGTCCAATGGGAATGGATTTTGCGGCGAGGATGGGGCCGGTGTCGACGCCGGCTTCCATTTTCATAATGGTCACGCCCGTTTCCGCGTCGCCAGCCAAAATGGCGGCTTGCACTGGCGCCGCGCCGCGCCAGCGGGGGAGCAGCGAAGCATGGACGTTGACGCAGCCGTAAGGGGGCAAGTCGAGCGTTTCGCGTCTGAGAATCTGCCCAAACGCGGCGACTACAATTAAGTCGGGATTCCATTCCCGCAATTGAGCCATGCCTTCTTTGAGTTTTTCGGGTTGTATTATGGGAACGCCCAGTTGCAACGCGAGCGTTTTTACCGGCGGGGGGGTCAACTCGCGCCCGCGCCCCGAAGCGCGGTCTGGCTGGGTGACAACGCCGACAAGTTGATATTCTTTTGCCAAAGCGGAAAGGCTGGGCAGGGCGAAAGCGGGAGACCCCATGAAGACAATGCGGGCGGACATGCGTTGATTGTAGCACAGACAGTACCCATGGGTGAAAATACGCCGGTTGCGCGGCGATGGAATTGGTGTAAAATACGATAAACCTAAAACCAACTTATTCGGAGGAAAAAATCATGTCTCAAGCGCCAATGTCACCCGATATCACCAGCGACGATAAATTGTGGGCGATGCTGAGTTACCTCATCCCCGTCATTGCAGTTGTTGTGCTTTTAATGGACGATAAGAAGAACCGCCCTTATATTAAATTTAACGCCATTCAATCCATCG
>JAIWOB010000100.1 GCA_020217065.1 Chloroflexota bacterium
GGCGGCGCGCCAATCAGACGGCTGACGGTGTGCTTTTCCTGATATTCGCTCATGTCAATCCGAATCATGGCGCGTTCATCGTCAAACTGAAATTCCGCCAGGGCGCGCGCCAGTTCGGTCTTGCCCACGCCAGTCGGGCCGAGGAAGATGAACGAGCCAAGCGGACGGTTGGGGTCTTGCAGACCGGCGCGGGAGCGGCGCACAGCGTTCGAGACGACGCGGATGGCTTCGTCTTGCCCCACCACGCGGTGGTGCAGGTTTTCTTCCATGTGCAGCAGTTTTTGGGTTTCGCCTTCCAGCAGTTTATCCACCGGAATGCCCGTCCAGCGGGCGACGATGGCGGCGATTTCTTCCGCGTCCACTTCTTCTTTGAGCAGCGCGCCTTCGGTTTGCATGGCTTTCAGGCGGGCTTCGGCGGCGCGGATTTTCTCTTCGAGGGCGCGCAGTTCGCCGTAGCGCAGACGGGCGGCCTTCTCCAGGTCGGCGGCGCGTTCGGCGCGCTCCATTTCGGTGCGGGTTTGCTCCAGTTTCTCCTTCAGAGCGCGCAGTTCGCCAATGGCGGCTTTTTCAGCCTGCCAGCGGGCGGTGATGGCTTTGGATTTCTCGCGCAGTTCCGCCAGTTCGCCCTCCAGTTTGCTCAGCCGCTCTTTGGAGGCTTTGTCCTTTTCCTTTTTCAGCGCCTCGCGCTCGATTTCAAGTTGCATGATGGCGCGGTCCACTTCGTCCAGTTCCTGCGGCTTGGAGTCGATTTCCGTCCGCAGGCGGGCAGCGGCTTCGTCAATCAGGTCAATGGCCTTATCGGGCAGGTGACGGTCGGGGATGTAGCGGTGACTGAGGGTCGCCGCGGCGATGACCGCCGGGTCGGTGATGCGCACGCCGTGATGGACTTCGTAACGCTCCTTGAGGCCGCGCAGGATGCTGATGGTGTCTTCCACGCTCGGCTCTTCCACCAAAACCGGTTGGAAGCGCCGCTCGAGGGCGGGGTCTTTTTCGACGTGCTTGCGGTACTCGTCGAGGGTGGTCGCGCCAATCAGGTGCAGTTCGCCGCGCGCCAGCATGGGTTTGAGCATGTTGCCCGCGTCCATGCTGCCTTCGGCTTTGCCCGCGCCGACGACGGTGTGCATTTCATCCACAAACAGGATGATTTCGCCCGCCGATTCGGTGATTTCTTTGAGGACGGCTTTCAGCCGCTCCTCGAACTCGCCGCGATACTTGGCGCCCGCCACCAGCGCGCCCATATCGAGCTGCACGATGCGCTTCTTCTTCAGACCTTCCGGCACGTCACCGTTGACAATGCGCTGCGCCAGCCCCTCGGCGATGGCGGTTTTGCCCACGCCGGGTTCGCCGATGAGGGCGGGGTTGTTCTTGGTGCGGCGGCTGAGAATCTGAATCACGCGCCGAATCTCCTCATCGCGCCCGATGACCGGGTCGAGTTTGCCTTTGCGCGCCAGGTCGGTCAGGTCGCGCCCGTATTTTTCGAGCGCCTGATAGGTGGATTCGGGGTCTTGCGAGGTGACGCGCTGCGAGCCGCGCACGCTCTGCAGGGCTTTGAGGATGGCGTCTTTGGTCAGGCCGAAAGAGGCCAGGCGCTTGCCTTCGATGGAATCGGTCAGCCCAAGCAGGATGTGTTCCGCCGAGACGTACTCATCGCTCATGCCTTTGGCGTAACGCTCGGCGGCGGTCAGGACATCGGCGGCGGCTTGCGACAGCCCAACCTGCATATTCGCGCCCTGAATCTGCGGGCGTTTGGCGAGTTCGCGCTCCAGTTCATCGCGCAAAGCGAGGGTGGAGCCGGCCACTTTGGTCACAATCGCTGGGACGACTCCGCCCTCCTGACGAATCAGCGCCAGTTCGAGGTGAATCGGTTCAATCGTCTGATGATGGTATTCCTGGGCGATTTGCTGGGCAGAGAAAATCGCCTCCTGTGATTTTTGGGTGAATTTGTCGAGGTTCATGGTCGTTCTCCAGGGTAAGTCAAATAGTCTGATAGTCGATAGTCTGATAGTCAAATAGTCAAAGCGCGGCGAGTCGGCTTGAGCCGACTTCCATGACCTGAGGCGGGACTTTAGTCCGCCCGCCGAGCATAGCGGTTATCAAACAAGGGGAAAACGCCGCGGCGCGCGCCGAAGCGTTCCAAGTTGTAGTATAGGCGGGTTACGTTGGAGAAAGATTGGATGGGGGTTGGAGGAATGTTAAAAAATCGTCCCGAAGGCTGGAAAACCTTCGGGATGGTTGTGGGACAGGTCTTTGACCTGTCCTGCGTCAGGACAAGTCAGAGGCTTGTCCTACTTAATTTCCACCAGCGCCGCCCGCGCCATGCGGCGGAAGAGATAGGTATCGGTCCGCTCGCTGTAGCCCTCGCAGGTGAGCAGCGTCACCCAGTCATACTCCTCGTGCCGGAAGACGCTCGCCGCCCCGCTCAAGCCGCTCAACAGGCGGTTTTCGCGCACTTCATAGACATAGGTCTTCCCAAAGGCGTGGATGTAGAAGCGGTCGCCGTATTTAAGATTCTTGATTTCCGCAAAGATTCCGGGCGTATTGTCCGCGTTCCACACATGGCCGGTCAACACGGTGTTACCCGCCCAGGTGGGGAAGGCGCTGCCTTCCAGCCAGCCGACAGAATTCCCCAGCCACGTGACATCCCAACTGCCGCCCGATTTCAGCGCGCCGACGATGGGGGCTTTGACGTTGAGCGAGGGGATTTCCAAAATCAGGTCGTTGTAAGAGGCGTAGGCTTTTTCAACCGGCTGCTGCGGCAGCGAGGTGATGCGTCCCTGAGCAAAGCCGGTGGCGGGAAGGGTAGAAACGCCAGCGGATGAAGCGGACGAGGAGGACCCGGCAGCCGTGACGACAAAATCGAAGGTGTAATCGCTTGTTCCGCCGTTGAGCGGGTTATTTGCCAAATCCACAATCGAAGTGGTGCCGCACACGAAGAGGCGGTAGGAGCCCGCTCCCGGCGCGCTTGCCAGCGTGACCGTGGATGTAAAGGCGGCGGCGTTGTAACCGACGCTGTTGACGATGAGCGCAGCGTCGTCTCCAGCCAGGCCGCCCGCGCAGGAAGCGGTATCGGCTAATCCGTTTGCTCCTTTGTTAATGAGGAGGTAGTTGGCCGGGTTGGTGACGTCATCCGCGCCGCTGTTGCCGGGCGGGTCCTGGACGGCTTTGCTAAAAGCGACCGTGAAATTGCCGGGCCCGCTGCCGGTGTAGGAAACGGTGAGCGACGTGGCGGCTACCAGCGGGCTGTTCACGTCATAAGTAACCGTGTTATCCGCGCTGGAGCTGGCGGTGTTGTTGTTGCCAGAAAGGTCTTGTACCGCATTGGCAGGGATGGATGCAACCACCGTACCGCTGCCGGTCATACCGCTGACTGAAATCTCAAAGGTCGTGCCGTCATTTGGCGCAATTTCGGTGACCGCAGCGGCGAGCGCGCCGGGCGCGGCGCTGGCGCTCAGGTCCACGTCGGCCGCGGTGAATGTGGCCGCGTTGATAGGTTCGCTGAAAACTGCCGTAAAGAGAATCGGGCTGGCGTTGGTCGGGTCAGACTGACCGGTTGACTGGTTGACCGTAACGGTTGGGGCAGTCAGGTCAAGTTCATAAGAGCCGATGTCACAGATGGCAATACTATTACCATCTCCATCCTGCGGACGGAGGACGCCGTTTTGCGATTGGCTGCTCACCGGCGGGGCGGCGCAGATGGCATTGTTCCCGGCGTCAATGGCCAGGCTGCCGGGGTTGAGCGGGAAGTAAGCGGGGGAGCCGGTCAGCGCGCCGAGGTTCGGGTCCTGCCCAATGATGTTGCCGTTCACGCCGTCCGTCAAGCCGCAGGCGTTGGCGCTGCTTTCAATCAGGTTGTTGTACCCAGAGGAAGCCGCCCCCGGATAATTTACGCAATCGCTGCCGTAGGCGCTGTTGGCGATGATGGCGTTGTTCAGCGTCAGCGCGCTGCCGTTGTAGATGCCGCCGCCGTCGTAGCCAGCCGAGTTGCCCGATAACGTGCTGTTGGTGACCGTCAGCGTGCTGCCGTTGTAGATGCCGCCGCCGTAGCTAGCCGAGTTGACCGATAACGCGCTGTTGGTGACCGTCAGCATGCCGCCGTTGTAGATGCCGCCGCCATGGTAAGCGGCTGAGTTGCTCGAAAGCGTACTGTTGCTGACCGTCAGCGTGCTGCTGGCGCCGTTGTAGATGCCGCCGCCGTATGGCGCCAGGTTGCCTGAGAACGTGCTGTTGGCGACCGTCAGCGTGCTGCCGTTGTAGATGCCGCCGCCGTACCCGTAAATAGAAAAGTGGCCTGAGAACGTGCTATTGGTGACCGTCACCGTGCTGCCGGTGCCGTTGTAGATGCCGCCGCCGTACGGTGCCAGGTTGCCTGAGAACGTGCTGTTAGCGACCGTCACCGTGCTGCCGGTGCTACTGCTATAGATGCCGCCGCCGTAGTCAGCCGAGTTGCCCGAGAAAGCGCTGTTGGTGACCATCAACATGCCGAAGTTGTCGATGCCGCCGCCGTTGTAGGTCGCCGAGTTACTCGAGAAGGCGCTGTTGGTGACCGTCAGCGTGCCGAAGTTGCGGATGCCGCCGCCGTAGTAGGTCGCCGAGTTACCCGAGAAGGTACTGTCGGTGACCGTCAGCGCGCCGAAGTTGCGGATGCCGCCGCCATAGTAAGCCGAGTTGCCCGAGAAGGCGCTGTTGATGACCGTCACCGTGCCGCCGCTGTCGTTGGAGATGCCGCCGCCGCTGGAAGAAAACCCGTTGGCAATCGTCAGGTTTTGCAGGGTGAGGGCTGCGCCGGAATTGACATAAAACACCTGCACGCTGTTGTTCCCACTGATGGTGATGTTCCCGCCCCCGTCAATCGTCAACGCGCCCTGCCCCGTGACAATCCCTAGGAAGGAGACGAGCGTAATCGTCCCGCTCACGCTGAAGGTGATGGTATCGTCGGCGGCGCTGTTTGGTCCGCAATCGCCGTTGCCGGCGTTGTTGGCCGATTGGATGGCTTCCCGCAGGGTGCAGAAGCCGTCGCCTGCGGCGGTATTATCGGCAAGGCTGTCCACCACATAGCCCGCCGCATACGCCGGGCGGACGGGCAGGCTCGCCCACACGAGCGCCGCAATCAGCAGGGCGGCGAGGATATGGTGAAAACTTTTTTGCATATTGGTCCCTCCCGCTTGTTAAATCAAAACCACCCTGCGGACATAAAAATTGGCGCGCCAGCGGCATCTTTTTATGTTTGCAAAGTGATGATGTAATTTTACCGATTTTGTGATTTTTGGGCAAGAAAAAAACGTTCCAAAGTTCACAAACTTTCGGGACGGGTGTGGCGCAAATCTGCGATTTGCGCGGACAAGTCGGAGACTTGTCCTACATGGGGCGCAAGTTTCTGGTTTGCAGCGGCACAGGTCGGAGGTCTGTCCGGACAGGTCAGAGACCTGCCCTACGCGCGCTGAGCCTCGCGGCGGGCGACGCTGAGGCTAATAAATCTTAATGTCCCGCTACCACTTGCCCCAATCATCCCAATATAGGACGGGTCTTTCGCGCAAGCGCAATCTCGGACCGAACAACATCCCAAACACAAAACCGCCGATATGCGCCCAAAACGCCACGCCGCCCAATTCCGCCATGCCGAGCGAAACCGTCCCCTCAAAAAGTTGCAGCAAAAACCACATCCCCAATACAATGGAAGCGGGGATGCGCGCAATTTGAATGAAAAAGCCAAACGGGATGAGCGTCACCACACGGCGGTGCGGATACAAAATCAGATACGCGCCCAGCGTCGCTGCGATTGCGCCGCTCGCCCCAACGGTGGGAATTTGCGAGGTCGGGTAAAGGAAGACATGCGTCAATGAAGCCGCGACCCCGCCCGCGAGGTAAAAGAACAAATAGCGGGCGTGACCGAGCGCGTCTTCCACGTTATCGCCAAAAATCCACAGGTAGAGCATATTGCCCAGCAAATGCGCCAGCCCGGCGTGCATGAACATACTGGTAAACACGGCGCGCGCGTCGCCAAAATCAAAGCCGGTCGTCACATCCAGCGGAATCAGCGCCATACGGTAGAGCGAAATCTCGCCGTATGGTTCCAAACTGACCTGCCATAAAAAGACGAGAACGTTGAGGACAATCAGCCCATAATTGACAAAGGGAAAGCGGCGGGTGGGGTTTTCATCGCGAAGGGGAATCATATAGAGATATTGTAACGCATTCGTTTGGGCGCGCCGCAAGGGAAATCGTCCGCTTTTGATGTAAAATTGGTTCATTGCGAGGATATGATTGCGAACCGCTCCAGGCGGCGAAGGGCTCTTCTCGCAGATTGAGAGACCGCTCGCAGCGACAGACTTGGAATGCGTTTGCAACAGAGCGGAAAATCATGAAATCTCAAGCGAGGAATTCATCTCATGGCTGACCATATCAGCGTTTCACAAATCTCAAACTACATCGGACAGGACGTTATCCTCAAGGGCTGGGTCTACAACCGCACCGACAAGGGCAAACTCTCCTTCCTGCTCGTGCGCGATGGGACGGGCTTCGTCCAGTGCGTCGCTTTCAAAGGCGACTTGACGCCCGAGCTCTTTGACCAAATCACCCGCCTGCCGCAAGAGACTTCGGTCATCATCACGGGAGCCGTCCGCGAAGACAAGCGCGCGCCCGGCATTCCCGGCGGTTTCGAGGTCGGCGTCAAGGATTTGCAGGTCGTTCAAGCCGCCGAGCTCGACTACCCCATGTCGCTTAAAGACCACGGCGTAGACTTCGCGCTCGACAACCGTCACTTGTGGCTGAGGATGCAGAGCCAGTGGGCGATTCTGCGCGTCCGCGCCACGGTGATGGCGGCAACCCGCGAATGGCTCGACGCCAACGGCTTTGTCGAAATGAGCACGCCGATTCTGACCCCCGCCGCCGCCGAAGGCACCACCACCCTCTTCGAGACCGAATACTTCGACGAAGGCAAAGCCTATCTCGCGCAGACGGGTCAACTCTACAACGAAGCCAATATCTTCTCGTTTGGAAAAGTCTACTGCTACGGACCCACCTTCCGCGCCGAAAAATCCAAGACCCGCCGTCACCTGACCGAGTTCTGGATGCTCGAACCCGAAATCGCCTTCTGCGACCTCGACGGTTTGATGGAAATTGAAGAGCAGATGGTCGCGCACATCGCCCAGCGCGTCATCCGCGACCGCACGCCTGAGTTGAAGTTTCTCGGGCGCGACATCTCCAAACTGGAAAATATCAAAGCCCCGTTCCCGCGCATCTCCTACGACGACGCGGCGAAGATGCTCGCCGAGCTGCGCGAGAAGGAAACCGACCCTGAGAAGAAGGAATTGCTAAAGTTCGATTGGGGCATTGATTTCGGCGCGCCGCACGAAACCGCCATCACCCAGCAGTTCGACAAGCCCGTTTTTGTCTACGGCTACCCCAGCGCGGTCAAAGCCTTTTATATGGAACCGTGGCCAGGACGCCCCGAAGTCTGCAAGAGTGTGGACCTGCTCGCCCCCGAAGGCTACGGCGAAATCTGCGGCGGTTCGGAGCGCATGAGCAGTTACGAAGGGCTGCTGGCGCGAATCCACAAGGAAGGCTTGCCCGAAGAAGCCTTCAAGTGGTATCTCGACCTGCGAAAGTACGGCTCTGTCCCGCATTCAGGTTTCGGCATGGGCACAGAGCGCGTCACCGCCTGGATGTGCGGCATCGAACACATCCGCGAGACGATTGCCTTCCCGAGGACGATTAAGAGGGTTTATCCGTAAATTAAAACGCTCACGGCGGAGATTAGCCCCGCCGTGAGCGTTAATGGATAAATCTAGGGTATCGTCAATACCTGCCCTGCCTTGATGCTGTTGATATTCTTGATGTCGTTCGCCGAGGCAATTGCGGCGACGGTGGTATTGTGCTTGACCGCAATGAACGAAAGCGTATCGCCCGCCTTGACGATGTACGTCCGCTTGGAAGGCGCTTCGACGCCGCCTGATTCAGTTTCAGAAGTTGAACCGCTCTCTTGAGGAATGGCAATCGCCACAGGAACGGTCAACTTGTCGCCGACATTCAGCAGCTGCGGGTTTGCCATCACCAACTCGCGGACGGTTACGCCGTAGGCGTTGGCAATCGACTCAAAGCTATCGCCTTTGGCAACCGCGTGGGTCTTGGGGGTCTGGTCGGGGATGCTTGCGCCTGCAAACTTATACAACTCTTCCAGCGTGCCGTTGAAGAGATTCATATCCACGGCGGCGTTGATTCCGTTGACCCGGCCCTTGTCGCTATATTGCCAGATGGCGTAACTGAACCAGCCACGCGGCAGGGTGGGTTTCATCCCCTCGACGTATTGATAGGGATATTGCGCCAGCCAGAGCGGATAATCCTTTGCCCATGGCGGAGGTCCGCCGCCCTTGACCACAAAGTAATCCTGCAAAAAGTATTGACCTGAATAGATGATGGGCTTTCTGCCGAAGGCGGCTTCCACACGGTCCAGCCAGACCTTCGCCCCCGCCACAATCTTTTCCCTTGTCATGCCGTCATTGGTTTCAAGGTCGAGCGCTGGCGGCAGTTCTCCGTCGTCCTTGACCGATTTGACATAATCAATGAAATAATCCGCCTGTTTTTTCGCATCCACGTTGCAGCGAAAGAAATGATAAGCGCCGCGCAAAAGTCCAGCCGACTTTGCGCCAAACCAGTTGTCATCGAAGGTGGGGTCTTTGTAGGTAACGCCCTCGGTGGCTTTGGCAAACATGAAGCGCTGCCCCGCGGCGCGGACCTTGGGCCAGTCGATGCCCGCATCCCAATAAGAAACGTCAATTCCTGAAACGGTTGTCATGGTTTCCTCCAAATACGTCGGTTGAATACGCTCTTTTGAGCGTAGCACAAAACCGAACAAAAATCAAACAAATTTGGCAAGCGGCGGTTTAAGGTTTATCTACCCTCTCCCTTGCGATTATGGTATAAGAAACGCAGCCCTGCAGTGTGCGTGATATTGCCCTCACGTTTTGAGCCAACACTCCTTAAAAGGGTCCTTATCTTAAAGGAAATAACGCGATAGGCCTGAGCCAAGGCGGCGTTTCCCGGTCGGGACCCACCTGCGAAAGCAGGTTCAAAACCTGGCGATACACGGCACAAGCGGGGTTCTTTTTGCGGCAGCCAGACGCAGTTTTCAGGTTTGTCCGACATTTGACGCAAATACGCGAAAATTCTTCCTTGACTAGTTTGAAAGTCGCGTATAAAATACGCCCCATTAAACAACTGAATACGGAGATATAGCGGCTGGGTCTCGGAAACGAGATTACGAGGTGGAGGTTCTCCCGCGCGAGCGGGACGCTAATCGCCCTCTTCTCCCTCTCCTTGCAGGAGAGCGGCGGGGGAGGTCGAGAAAATCGGATAGATCAGCGGATGCCTCTGAAGTTATTTCACTAACTTCCTTCTCCCTTCCAAGCAAGCGGATTTGGCGCAGGCGTTTAAAAAAACTCTGCTGCCAGCCACTGAAAACCGGACAGCAATGTGCGGGACAAGGTGGACGCAGTGATTACAGGCGCGGGATGAAATATGCGTTTTATCCGCCTGTAGGTTTTATGGAAGGGCATTCCTTTTTAATACCGGCGCGTTAAACGGGTATGCCCAAGCATACCCGTTTATTTTTTAACTTTGGAAAAATGAGCAAGAATCGGGTCGCTTCCATGAACGCAAGCCCGTACAATCTCCGGCAAGAAAGGAGATAGACATGGAATCCAAAGCCGAACTTTCACAACAATATCAACTTGTCGAACGGGCAATCGAGTACATCGCAGCCAACGCGCGGCGCCAACCCGAGCTGGATGAAATCGCGTCCGCCGTCGGTTTAAGCGAGTATCACTTCCAGCGGATGTTCACCCGCTGGGCGGGAATCAGCCCGAAGCGTTTTATGCAATTCCTGACGAAGGAACACGCCAAGTCCATGCTCGCCCGCTCCGAAAATCTGCTGGAGACCGCTCATCAAGTTGGGCTTTCCAGTTTGGGACGCCTGCACGACTTATTCATCGTCACCGAGGCGGTT
>JAIWOB010000101.1 GCA_020217065.1 Chloroflexota bacterium
ACGCCGGGCGAGTTTAAGGCGCGCGGGGCTGGCTTGACCATCCGTTACGGGCTGCATTACTCGCCCTTCGGCAAATGCCTGATTGCAACCACCGAACGCGGCGTCTGCCATCTGAGTTTCGCGCAAACCAGCGAAGGTCGCGCAATTGACAACCTGGCTGCGAGCTGGAGACAGGCAAGGATGGTGGAAGATTACAAATCCACCGCCCCATTGGCGGAGCGAATCTTCCCCACCGCGTCGGCTGCGCTCAACGAGAATTGGCAAATCAACCTTCACCTGCGCGGGACGAATTTCCAAATCAAGGTGTGGGAGGCGCTGCTCAAAATTCCGCCTGGAGCGGCGGCAACGTATGAGCGAATCGCGGAATGGGTTGGCAATCCAAAGGCGGCGCGGGCGGCGGCAACGGCGGTCGGACAAAACCCGATTGCCGCGCTCATTCCCTGTCACCGCGTCATCCGCAAGAACGGCGATTTTGGAAATTACCGTTACGGCGCTGCGCGAAAAATGGCGTTATTGGCGAAAGAATGCGCCATTGTCGGCGGCTTGCAGGAATGAAAGACAAATAAAAAAACAAGAGCGCTTCGGGCGAAAACGCCCTTGCAGCGTCGTCAATCGAAAAGGAAAAAATGAAATCAAAAATTTGGACCGCTTTACTGGCTTTATATCTTGTCTGGGGTTCGACCTATTTGGGGATTAAGGTCGCAATCGAAACCATCCCGCCTTTTCTACACGCCGCGATTCGGTTTTTCGTCTCAGGCGTGATTTTGATTATCTGGCAGCGGGCGGCTGGGTATGACCTGCCCACCCGCAAACAATGGCGGTCAGCGGCGGTTGTCGGCGTTCTGCTTCTGCTCGGCGGAAACGGTCTGGTCGCGTGGGCGGAACAATTCATCCCATCCGGGATTGCCGCGCTGGTCATCGCCTCCAGCCCGATGTTTCTGGTCGTCGGCGAAGCGCTCCGCCCAAACGGCGTCAAACCCAATTGGCAGGGAATCGTCGGGCTGCTGGCTGGTTTCGCGGGAATCTTCGTCCTCATCGGTCCGGCTGAAATTTCGGGCAGCGCCTCAAGGTTGAATCCTCTTGGCGTAGCGGCGCTGCTGGCGGCGTGCCTGTCCTGGTCAAGCGGCTCCATCTACAGCAAATCGGTTGACCTGCCCAAGTCTTCGCTGATGAACACGGGCGCGCAAATGCTGATGGGGAGCGCCGGTCTGTTTATCGTTTCGCTGGTTACGGGCGAATGGAACGGCTGGGATGCAACCGCCGTCTCGTCCCGCTCGCTGCTTGGATTGTCGTATCTTATTCTTGTAGGTTCCCTGATTGGGTTTGCCTCGTACGGCTGGCTGCTGCAAAACGCGCCCATCTCGCTGGTTTCAACCTACGCCTACGTCAACCCAATCGTTGCCGTTTTTCTTGGAACCTGGCTCGCTCATGAACCGCTGGAGCCGCGCATTTGGCTGGCGGCGGGAATCATCGTCGGGTCGGTCGTTTTCATCAACAGCGCCAGAGCCATGAGTCTGGGCAGGAAAAAGGAGGTTCTAGTGGAGAGTCATCAGTAGACAGGCGGTCAGCGACCAGCAATCAATTGTCAGTAATTAATCATCTATCAAAAGGAGATATAAAATGGACTCGAAAGATTTGGTCAAACGCGTAAAGGAAGATAAGGTCAAATTCATCTCGCTGCAGTTCACCGATGTGATGGGCGCAGTGAAAAGCGTGGATATGCCCGTACGCAACCTGGAGGGCGTGCTGGAAGACGGCGCATGGTTCGACGGCTCTTCGGTGGAAGGCTTCGCCCGCATTCAGGAAAGCGACATGCTGTTAAACATAGACCCGGAGACCTATGCGGTGCTGCCCTGGTCTTCAGCCGAGTCGAGGCGCGCGCGGGTATTCTGCGATATTTTCACCCCCGACGGCAAACCCTTTGAAGGCGACCCGCGCGGGGCATTAAAGCGCATTCTCAAGAAAATCGCCGAGCGCGGCTGGAAATACAATCTTGGTCCTGAGCCGGAATTCTTCCTCTTCAAGACCCCCAACGGCGGCAGCGGCGTCCACCCTGTTCCTCATGACACGGGAGGATATTTTGATTTCTCGTCATTTGACGAAGCCGTCGTGGTGCGCACGGCTTTGATGGAAGCGCTCGACGCCATGGGCTTGGACGTGGAGGTCGGTCATCACGAAGTCGCCCTCGGTCAGCACGAGATTGACTTCCGCTTCGACGACGCGCTGAAGACCGCCGACAACGTTTTGACCTTAAAGTACACCGTGAAAGCGATTGCCGCCCAGCATGGGCTGGTCGCCTCCTTCATGCCCAAGCCCGTGTACGGCATCAACGGCTCCGGTATGCACTGCCATCAATCGCTGTTTGATATCAAGAGCGGAACGAATCTGTTTTTCGATGCGAAAGACCCCGCCAACCTCTCGCCGCTGGCGTATTCGTTCATTGCGGGTCAGTTGAAGCACGCCCGCGCTCTGGCTGGCGTGGTCGCTCCCACGGTCAACTCTTACAAGCGACTTGTCCCCGGTTATGAAGCGCCCGTCTACATCGGCTGGGCGCAGCAGAATCGCTCGGCTCTCATCCGCATTCCCCGCTACACCGAAGGACGCGACAAAGCGGTCCGCGCCGAGTTGCGCTTCCCCGACCCGTCCGCCAACCCATATATGGCTTTTACCGCCATGCTCGCCGCCGCGCTCGACGGCATTGACAACAACCTGACTCCGCCCAAATCGCTGAATAACATCAATCTCTATCACCTCGACAAAGAGGAAAGGGCGCAGTTGGGCATTACTGAATTGCCCGGTTCTCTGGCAGAATCTTTGAGCGAATTGGAAAAGGACGAAGTCTTAAAGTCCGCCCTCGGCGAGACCTTATATGAAGCCTACATGCGCGCAAAGTGGGAGGAATGGGATGAGTTCCGCCTGCGCGTGACGGACTTTGAAATCGAGAAGTATCTGGAAACGGCTTAACCTTTTCCGCCGCAAACGCCGCTTTCAACAAGGAGACCCCGGCCAAATCCGCCGGGGTCTCGCTTTAAAAATCAGCCTGCGTCCTTGACAACCCGTTCCGCCCTTTGTACACTCGCTCAAAAGAAAGGCTGATGAATTGTTTTTGAACGGACAAGGACAAACGCAATCATGATTACCGGCAAAATTTTAAAGTTAAGAAACTGGCCCGATGGAAAAGTCGTCGGGCTGGCAAAGAACGTGGCGGCTGAACTGGAGGAGCGGGGATTGGAACGCGATGAAATTCTCGCCGCGCTGGACGCCGTGCGCCGGAGCCCGGAACTTTTTCTCAGCGACCCTTTGAAAGCGGACCTCGCGCGCGAATGTATCCGCGTTGCGCAGAAGAACGCGCCGTCGCCGGATGAATTGCGCGAAAGCCCGCTGCCCTTCCCCGTTTGGGGAAGAGAAAATATAGACCCTGAAGCCATCCGGCAGATGGAGAACGCCATGCGCCTGCCCATCGCCGTAGCGGGAGCCTTGATGCCCGACGCCCATGTCGGCTATGGACTGCCCATCGGCGGAGCGCTGGCAACCGAAAACGCGGTCATCCCCTACGCCGTCGGCGTGGACATCGCCTGCCGGATGCGGCTCTCGCTGTACGAAGTCTCGCCGCATTTGCTCAGTCAAAAGCCTGGCGTTTTCGAAGACGCGCTGTGGAATGAGACCGCTTTCGGGGTCGGCTCACAATGGAAGGGGAGCAGGCGCGCCCAACATGCCGTCCTCGACGACGATGCCTGGAACGCCTCCCGCCTGTTGAAGACGCTGAAAGACACCGCCGCCGCTCAACTGGGAACCAGCGGCGCAGGCAATCATTTCGTCGAATTTGGAGAATTTGAACTATATGAGCCGCTCGCAGGCTTGCAGGCCGGCGTATACCTCGCCTTGCTTTCGCACAGCGGCTCACGCGGAGTCGGCGCGAAGATTGCGGAACGTTTCAGCAAATTAGCGCAGGAGAAACATCCCGAACTCGACAAATCGGTGAGCCGCCTCGCCTGGCTCTCGCTGGATTCGGAAGACGGTCAGGAATATTGGCTTTCGATGGAACTGGCAGGCAGGTTCGCTTCGGCGAATCATTTCATCATTCATCGGCGTGTCGCCGCGGCGGTCGGGTTGAAGGAAGCCGCCGCCGTCGAAAACCATCACAACTTCGCCTGGCGCGAAACTCTCCCCGACGGGCGGAAGGTCATCGTCCACAGAAAGGGAGCCACGCCCGCCGGCAAGGACGCGCTGGGAATTATCCCCGGCTCGATGGGCGACGCCGGTTATCTTGTGCGCGGGCGCGGCGAGGTCTCGTCGCTCCAATCCGCTTCGCACGGGGCGGGCAGGCTGATGAGCCGCAAGGCGGCGCTCAATTCCATCAGCAAAGCGGCGCGGGACGCTTACTTGCGGGAAAGGGGCGTGACCCTGCTTGGCGGCGGTATGGACGAATCGCCGCAGGCGTACAAGCCCATCGAGGAAATTATCAAAGCCCAATCTACGCTTGTGGACGTTATCGGCAAATTCGTTCCGCGCATTGTCCGCATGGCAAACGAAGCCGGAGACAATTAACGGCGCGCTTCCACGACCAGGGCGGTGTACCCCATTTCTTTGAGAGCGGCAATAATTCGTTCCTCGCTCACTTTTGTTTCGTCATATTCGACCGCCGCTTGCAAAGCGCGATAACTGGCATCCACCCGCGCAATTCCTTCAAGGTCGTCTTCAAGACTTTCGATTTTCATAGCGCAGTTGGGGCAGGTCATGTCTTCGATTTTGAAAATTTTCTTAATCATGCAAATTCCTTTTTGGACGATGGACGATAAACCATCGTCTATCGTCCATCGTCTATTATTCAAACACAATCTGCCCGGTGTACATGCCCATTGAGCAGGTGAAGAAAAGCGTCTCGCCCGCTTTTTGCGCGGGGATGTTCACCTTGACCACGCCGGTGGCGGGGAGCAGTTCGTAGTAATCCAGCGCGGGGATGACGAAATCGCGCGCGCAGGAATAGGTCTCGTTGGTGACGAGGTTCAATATCAGGTCTTTGCCTGCGGGGGCTTTAAGCAGCGCGGGGAAGTAGCCGTCGTTTCGGACGGTCAGCGCCAGCTCGCCATCGGGGACTTGCACGGCGGGAGAGTCTGCCGCCGCTAATTCGCTTGCGCGGGGGAAGAATCCGCGCGTCATGTTCTGGAAGGAAAGCGGCGAACCCATCAAGTTGAGTCCGCTATCCAGCGTGACCAATCCCAAAATTAAAACGACTGCCGCGACAAAGCGCATGAAGAATTTTTCCAGTTTTGCGCCGAGTTTGGTAGCGAGGTATGCAACGATGAAAAACACGGGGCTTGTGCCAAGCGTGAAGGCGAACATCAACGCCGCGCCCATCGCCGCGCTGCCCGTGCCGAGCGCGGTTGCCATCATCGCTTGAGTCACGCCGCAGGGGATGAAGACCGTGAGAAAGCCGAGAAAAATCGGCGTGGCGGTATCCGTGCCTTTGGCGGTTTTGCGGATGTAGCGCGTGATGAATTTGGGCGGCTCGATGGCAAAGTAGCGAAAGACGGGGTGGACGTTGAACATCCGCAGCGCGTTGCCTATCATAAAAATCGCAATGGCAATCATCAACGCGGCGCGGGTGAGCGGGCTGAGGGCGAGGTAGGAGCCGAGCCAGCCAAGCAGCGCGCCCAGCAGGGTGTAGGCGATGAGCTTGGCAATCAGGAAAAGCAGAATGGGCAGGGCGCTGTTCGTTTTGGGCGCGGATAGTTTGGCTTTTTTCTTTCCGGCGGGAATTTGCGCGGCGTAATCCTGTTCGATTTGACGCGCGAGCGAGCTGGCGAGCAAGCCGCCCTGCACGGCGAGGCAACTTAATCCGCCCGTTGTTAAGCCCGTGACGAAGGCGACCATGAGCTGGCTCATCGCGCCCGAGTCGTCCGCGCCCGCGGGGTACGCCGCCGTCACGAAGGCAATCGCCAAAAGGGCAATCCCCGCAAAGACGATAATGGCGGGGTCAACGGGTTTGTTTTGATTTTTAGATGACATTCGACCTCGATAAAATTCTTCACAAAGACCTGACAGGTTTTCAAAAACCTGTCAGGTCTTGCTTGAATACCTTTATCGCTTCCCGCCGTCCCAGACGACGAAGGGCATGTTAATCACCACGCCGGGCTGTTCGATGGTCAGCTCGCCCGCGGCTTCCGCGTCCAACACTTCCTTTGCGGATTTGAGCTCGCGCGCTTTGGATTCGTCTTTCCATGTGACCAGATTCAAGCGGCGCAGCGGAGTGTATCCGTCCGCGCCGGGCGGGTTATCGAACACGTCGGCTTGAAAGCCAAAGGGTCCCGAACCGGTCACGCCGTTGGTAAAGACATACACATTGGCGAGCGATTCATCCGGCACGTTTGCCAGCGAGGGGACGAGCATGACGGGCGAGTTCATCATATTGGTCAATTTTTCCGCCACGCCGGGGTCGGACGCTTCGGTATGGACGAAATAAATTTCCTTGCCTTCCGCCCATGCTTTACCGGCGGGGAGTTCCGCTTTGGGCATTTCGGCGGCTTGCGGGGCGCACGCGGTCAATAAAATCGCGGCGAGGAGGGTGAGTAAAATTCGTTTCATGGTTTCCTTTGGGTGAAAAGTAATTGGTGGTTGGTGATTGGTGATTTGTAATTGTAACTACCAGTGGTTTGGCTTTATGCCCGTTTTGGCGGACTGAAGTCCTGCCTCAGCATATGGAAGCCCTTCGGGCTAGTCTGCTTAAGCGGACTTTCATGCCCTGAGCAGGGGATTTATCCCCGCGAAACCGCGATGGCTGAGCATTTACTTATAATTACCATTTACCAATCTCTATCTCCAATCTCTTTATATTTTCTGCCTTCGCAATCTCAAACTATTGCTCACCACAAACACGCTGCTGAACGCCATCGCTCCGGCGGCGAGCATCGGGTTCAAATATCCCAGCGCGGCGGCGGGGATGAGAATGACGTTGTAGAAAAACGCCCAGAACAGATTCTGCTTGATGGTGGCAAGCGTCTTGCGGGAGAGGAGAATCGCGCGGGCGACTCCGCGCAAATCGCCGGACATGAGAGTCACAGGCGCGGCAGCCATCGCCACGTCCGTTCCGGTCCCGATGGCGAGTCCCACGTCCGCTTGGGCTAAGGCGGGCGCGTCGTTTACGCCGTCGCCGACCATGGCTACAATATTTGGTAATTGGTTATTGGTAATTGGAGATTGGAGATTCTTGATTTCAGCGGACTTGCCTTCGGGTAAAACTTCGGCAAGAACTTGGTCAATTCCGACTTGTTTGGCAATCGCTTCGGCGGTCTTTTGGTTGTCGCCGGTAATCATGGCGACTTTCAAGCCCATCTTGTGCAGGTCTTCAATCGCTTCTTTGGATGTTTCTTTAATCGTATCCGCAACGGCAATCACGCCTGCGGCTTGTCCGTCAATCGCTACCAGCATGGCGGTCTTGGCTTCGGATTGCAGCCGCGCCACTTCGGATTCGAGTCCGCCGAGCGGGATGTTTCTTGCGGCGAACATTCTCGCGTTGCCGACCATCACGCGGCGGGACTCCACTTCGGCTTCCACGCCGTGTCCGGCTTCCGCTTTAAATCCGGCGGGTTCGGCGAGACTTAATCCGCGCGTGGTAGCTTCCGCCCAAATCGCCTCTCCCAGCGGATGTTCGCTGCCTTTCTCAACAGAAGCGGCAAGGCGCAACAATTCATCATTGGTAATTGGCAATTGGGGATTGGTGATGATGTCTGTAACAGCGGGCTGACCTTTGGTAATCGTTCCTGTTTTGTCAAGAACCACCACGTTAACCTTGCCCGCGCGCTCCAGCGCTTCGCTGTTTCTAAACAGCACGCCGATTTCCGCGCCTTTGCCCGTGCCGACCATCACAGCCGTCGGCGTGGCGAGTCCCATCGCGCAGGGGCAGGCAATCACCAGCACGGCGACCATGTTGATTAAGGCGCGGGTAAAGTTGTCCACGTCCGCATTGATGGGAAGCGGGGGACCAAAGAAGTACCAGCCCGCAAAGGTCAGCGCGGCGATGACAATTACAATCGGGACGAAGACCGCAGAAACCTGGTCCGCCAGTTTTTGAATCGGCGCTTTGCTGCCTTGCGCCTCTTCCACCAGTTTGATGATTTGCGCCAGCGCGGTTTCTTTGCCGACCTTCGTGGCTTCAAACTTCAACATGCCGAGTTTGTTCAAGGTCGCGCCGATGACCGCGTCTCCGGGCTTTTTCTCCACCGGCAGCGATTCGCCCGTCAGCATGGATTCGTCAATCGCGCTGCGTCCTTCGACCACGACTCCATCTACGGGGATTTTTTCGCCGGGCTTGACGAGGACCACGTCGCCCACGCGCACGTCATCTACGGGGACTTCGCTCTCCACCCCGTTGCGAATCACGCGGGCGGTCTTTGCGCGGAGTCCCATCAATTTCTTAATCGCTTCGGAGGTGCGTCCCTTGGCGCGGGCTTCGAGATACTTGCCGAGTTTAATCAGCGTGATAATCACCGCGGCGGTTTCGTAATAGACGTGTCCCATCAGCCAGCCGAAGGTAATCGGCAGGGAGTAGAAAAACGCGGCGGATGAACCCATTGCGATGAGTACATCCATATTCGCGGATTTGTTCCGCAGCGCTTTGTACGCGCCGACGTAATACTGCCAGCCGACGTAAAACTGCACGGGCAGAGCCAGCGCCAGCATCAGCCAGTTGAACCACGGCTTCGCGTCGCGCATTCCCGCCATCGTTGTTTCCGCGTAGAAGAAGGACGGGAGCAGGTTGAAGTCCTTGCTCATGGAAAGCGCGAACAGCGGAACGGTGAAGACCAGCCCGATTACGAGCAGCCGCCATTGTTCGTTGATTTCGCGCTCGCGGGCTTTGGCTTCCGCGTCTTCCGCTTCGCCGCCCAGTTCCAGCGCTTCAAACCCGGCGGACGCCACCGCGCGGCGCAACTCCGCCTGCGTGACGATGGTGGGGATGTACTTCACCCGCGCTTTTTCGGCGGCGAAGGTCACCTGCGCTTCCAGCACGCCTTCGAGACTCGCTAACGTTTTTTCAAGGCGGCGCGCGTCGTTGTCGTCGGAAAGGCGCTTGATGATTAAATCCGCCTCGCCGGTAGCGACTCCGTAGCCCGCGCGCTGCACCCGCGCGATGACATCCTCCAAGCCGACTTTTGCCGGGTCAAAGTCCAGCGTCGCCCGCTCGGAGGAAAGATTCACCACCGCGCTTTGCACGCCGTCGAGTTTTTTCAAGTTACGCTCGACCGTCGCCACGCAGTTCGCGCAGGTCATTCCGTTGATGGGTAAGGTGAGTTGTTTGGTCATTTCTCCCTACAAAGCAATCAACCCCTCGGCGGGATAGTTAATCTCCGCCAGCAGCGCTTTGATTTTCTCCTCTGTGGCGGGCGCATCGAAGGTGATGGTGACCTTCTTGCTGTCAATTTCAGCCTTCACGGATTGCACGCCTTGCAGTTCGGACACTTCGGTTTCGATAGTCTTCGTGCAATGTCCGCAGGAAATGGCGGGAACGGAATAAGTAACGGTAGTCATGGTTTTTCTCCTTTGAGTTATATAATTTGATGAAGATAGTTTTGCGTTCTATCAGACTATGAGACTATGAGACTATGAGACTATCAGACTATCAGACTTTCGTGGACATCTCAAACACTTCGGCAATCTCCTTCAACACGCGCTCGCGCTCCTTTTTGTCGCTGCCTTGAATGGCGGTGATGACGCACGAGTTCAAGTGGTCTTCCAAAATCTTCGAGCTCACTTTGTTCAGCGCGGCTTCGATGGCTTGTATCTGGCGGATGACGTCAATGCAGTAGGCGTCCTCCTCCACCATACGAATCACCCCGCGCAGGTGTCCTTCCACGGTTTTCAACCTTCGCAATACCGTATCGCTGTCGCTTTGCATGTCAACCTCTTCGGCAAAATATTCCCTCCCAGGGGGGTGGGGTAATAAAAGTCTAAAGCAGCAAAGCGAAAGCGTCAATAGAAAAAAGCGTCCTCTTCTAGTTAGCGC
>JAIWOB010000106.1 GCA_020217065.1 Chloroflexota bacterium
GATGACAATGGCGCGGATGTCGCGTCCGGGCTTTTCGATGTATTCCTGAATGTAAAACACGGAATGCTGCACCGAGCCCAGCGTGGACTTATGCTCCAGCACCGCTTCCGCCGCATCGCGGTCGTTGACCTTCGCCAGCAGTCGTCCCCATGAGCCGACGACGGGCTTTAAAACCACAGGGTAGCCCATGGCTTCAATCGCTTCGAGGGCGGCTTCGGGCGTGAACGCCGTCGCGTTGTGCGGCTGGGGAATCCCGTCTCGCGCCAGCGCCGCGCTGGTCATCAACTTGTCGCCGCAGACCTCCGCCACCTCCGCCGTGTTCACCGTCGGCACGCCGAAGGCATTGAGCAGACGCAGGGCGTAGAGTCCGCTGTTGTAACTGATGCTGCGCTCCAAAATGGCGTCGTAGCCGCGCCATTCTTCGGGTTTTTCCAAATCGAAGTGAATGGCGCGGTCGTCGAGGCGGTCATAGTCAATGCCGCGTTTTTCCATCGCGCCGAAAATCCATTTTTCTTCGACGCGCACGCGGGAATAAAGGACGCCTATTTTTAATCGTCGTTGCATAATATTCTCCGTAGGGACGACCCGACGGGTCGCCCCTACAAATAATTATTCTCCCCAATCTTCCTGTTCCATCGGCGCAAGTTGAAGCGCGGCAGGGTCAATCGAAGTGACTTCCAGGTCCACGCCGCAGTCGGGGCAAACGATGATTTCGCCGACCTCGGTTCCAGAGTCGAGGGCGACTTGGGCTTCGCATTCGGGGCAGTTTACTGTAGACATGATTTTTCTCCTTTGGATAATTGACGGTTGGTAATTTGGGTTATTTGATTTTTTACAGATTGGGGACTCGCGCCTCCTATCGCGTTTCTTCTTTTGACGGATTCCAGCGGGTCGAAGACTTGATACACGTCCGCTTCGAAGGCGGGACTGAGAGCCTGGTACGCTTCGAGGGGCATTTGGTCCAACCCGATTCCTTTTTCCGCTGCCGCGCGGACGGCTTTACCCGCAATGGCGTGCGTCTCGCGGAAGGGGATTCCCTTGCCCACGAGATAATCCGCCAGGTCGGTCGCCATCATGAATGAATCAATCGCGGCGCGCATCCGTTCAGGCTTGGCGGCGATTGTCCGCAGCGCGCCGGCGAGGACGGGCAGAATCATCAACAAGGCATCCACCGCCTGAAAGACGGGAGCCTTATCTTCCTGCAAGTCCTTGTCGTAAGTCGAGGGCAATCCTTTGAGCGTGGCAAGCAGACCCGTGAGCAAGCCAAGCAACGCGCCAGCCTTGCCGCGAGTCAGTTCAAAGACATCGGGATTTTTCTTTTGCGGCATGAGGCTTGAACCCGTCGAGTAGGCGTCGGAGAGTTCAAAGAAGCCAAACTCCGCGCTGGCGTAAAGGACAATCTGCTCGGCAAGTTTGCTGAGGTGAACTCCCGTCATGGCAGCGCAAAATAAGAACTCGGCGGCAAAGTCGCGGTCAGAGACGGCGTCCAAACTGTTGGGGGCGGGTTCGGCAAAGCCAAGCGACTCAGCCAGGGCGGCGCGGTCCACAGGGACGGACGTGCCAGCAAGCGCTCCGCAGCCCAAAGGCAAAACGGAGACGCGCTTGGTCAAGTCCGCAAGGCGCTGCCGGTCGCGCTGAAGCGGATGAAAATGACTCAGCCACCAGTGCGCGAGTAAAATCGGCTGGGCGCGCTGCAGGTGGGTGTAGCCCGGCATGAGCGTTTCGCCTGCAAGTTCGGCTTGCTCCACCAACGCAGATTGCAAGTCTTTCAGCGCGGCGTCCAATTCTGGAATCGCCTGTAACATCCAGAGCCGAAAGTCGGTGGCGACCTGGTCGTTGCGGCTGCGTCCGGTATGGAGTTTGCCCGCCGCCGCGCCAATCAATTCGCCGAGTCGCCGCTCGACGGCGGTGTGGATGTCCTCGTCGGAGGGGACGAAGGAAAATCGTCCCGACGCAAATTCTTCCCGAACAGCAGCCAGCCCGCGGGTAATCTGCCCGTGTTCCTCGTCAGATAAAATCCCAGCCTTGTGAATCGCGTCCGCCCACGCCAGACTCCCATCCACATCCTGCAAAGCCATGCGCTGGTCCACAGGCAGGGAAGCGTTGAGCGTCCATGCAAGGTCATCCAGTTTTTGTGAAAAGCGTCCGCCCCAGAGGGTCATATGCGCTCCTTCCTTCCGTCGTTGCGAGGAGGGCGTTCTTTCCGGCGAAGCAATCTCCATTGAGCAGAGGATTGCCTCGTCGCCGCTTCGCGGCTCCCCGCAGCGACATCAATCTCTCTTGAACTTCGAATAATCAGGCTTGGGCATATCGAGACCTGAAACGGGCAGACCGTTGAGCGCGCGGACCTTGAGGCTCAGACCAAAGAGGCGGATGAAGCCTTCAGCGTGGCTTTGGTCATAGACATCTTCCTGACCAAAAGTGGCGAAGTCTTCGCGGTAGAGGCTGAACGGCGACTTGCGACCCGCGACGATGATATTGCCCTTGTACAACTTGAGCTTGACAACGCCCGTGACGGGTCCCTGCGTGGAGTTGACGAAGGCGTCGAGCGCTTCGCGCAGCGGCGTGAACCAGAGACCGTCATAGGTGAGTTCGGCGTACTTGACGGCGGCGACCTGCTTGAAATTGATGGTCTGCCGGTCGAGGACAAGGGATTCGAGTTCGCGGTGGGCGTACATCAAAATGGTTCCGCCAGGGGTCTCGTACACGCCATGCGACTTCATGCCGACGAGACGGTTCTCCACGAGGTCAACGCGACCGATGCCGTGCGCGCCGCCGATGGCGTTGAGAGTCTCGATAATTTTCGCGGGCGAAAGTTTTTCTCCGTTGACGGCAATCGGGTTGCCGCTCTCGAATTCGATTTCCACGTATTCGGGTTGGTCGGGCGCGTTTTCGGGCGAAGTGGAAATCTGGTACATGACTTCTTCGGGCTCGTTCCACGGGTCTTCGAGCAAGCCGCCTTCGTGCGAGAGATGCCACAGATTTGAGTCGCGGCTGTAGATGGATTTGATGGTGGCGGTCACAGGGACGTTATGTTTGGCAGCGTAGGCAATCGCATCTTCGCGGGAGCGGATGTCCCACTCGCGCCAGGGAGCGACAATCTTGAGGCGCGGGTCGAGCGCCATGACGGTGAGTTCAAAACGAACCTGGTCGTTGCCCTTGCCTGTGGCGCCGTGGGCGATGGCGTCTGCGCCGACTTCGTGGGCGACCTCCACGAGATGTTTCGCAATCAAAGGACGGGCGACCGATGTGCCCAATAAATACTTGTGTTCATAGACCGCCCCCGCTTTGAGCAAAGGAAAGAGATATTGTTCGGCAAATTCTTCCTTCATGTCGTGCAGCACAAACTGGCTGGCGCCGCTCTTGATGGCTTTGTCTTCCAACTTGGCAAGGTCTTCGTCGCCCTGTCCAACGTCGGCGCAAAAGCAGACGACTTCACAGCCGTAATTTTCTTTCAGCCACGGCACAATGACCGAGGTGTCCAATCCGCCCGAATAGGCAAGGACAACTTTCTTGATTTGAGGTTTGGGTTTAGGGTTCATTTTTTACTCCTGTGTTTGGGTTCAAAACCTGACAGGTTTCATCGAGAGGTTCTTTGATTGGCAAATACCGCATGGAAACCTGTCAGGTTTCGTAAAATAAAAACAGCCCTCCGAGAAGGAGGGCTGTTTGGGTCAACTTGTGCGGGCTTCTTTTAGCGCGCGCTCGCGGTTGCGTCGTCCAAACGAAAAGCTCCCAACCTTCTCTGGGAAGCGGGCATGGGACGACGGGTACGAGGCAGCGCAAAAAGCGTAAACATATTGGGCGGTATTCTACCCGAAAAGCGAGATGAGTCAATGGTTTTGCCGCGCCAATTTCCGCCGTCCCAGGCGATGTGAATCAAACCCGTTCCATTGCCTGCTCCAAAACGTAGTCCACCATCAGGGCGGGGATGTTGACTCCCGTCGTCGTAATGCTGTTGCGGAATTCCATCGTGTGATTGACTTCGTTGACGCTTAAGCCACTCTCGGTCTCGAAAACGTCAATGGCAAGCAGTCCGCCGCCGATGGCTTGCGCCGTGCGGCGGCAAATATCGCTCAGTTCAGGCGTGAGCGGGCAGTTGGTGGCGATACCGCCCCGCGCTGTATTGGTAATCCAATTTTCGGAGGTGCGATAAATGGCGGCGATGGGTTCTTCTCCCACCACAAAGGCGCGGATGTCGCGCCCGGGCTTGTTCACATATTCCTGAACGTAGAAAACCTGATGGTTGACGCCCAACGCGGCTTTGTGCTCGATGAAGGATTCGGCGTCGTGCCGATTCTCAACCTTGGCGAGCAGCCGTCCCCACGAACCGACGACGGGCTTCAGCACGCAGGGATAGCCCATTGCCTCCACCGCCGCCAGCGCGGACTCTTCGTCGAAAGCCATCAGCACCCTCGGAGTTGGGATTCCGCTCTGGACGAGAATCTGGCTGGTGACGTATTTGTCGCCGCAGCGTTCCGCCACCTGCGTCGAGTTGACCGCCTTCACGCCGTTGGCTTCGTAAATCTTCGAGATGTAGAGTCCGCGCGAGTAGGAGACCGAACGCTCGAATAACACGTCCACGGGTTCGGGGATGCGGGAGATGTCGAAGAATTGCCCGTCATCCTTTACGCGGACAAGTTCCACGTTCGGTCGTTTTTCGAGCTCTTCGAGAAGATATTTTTCTTCCGCGCGCAGGCGGGTGTAGAGAAAACCGATTTTTGTCATAAATTTTCCTTTCACAATCGCTAACCACAGAGACGCTGAGTTGCGGAGTTTTTTCTCTCAGCGTCTCCGCGCCTCAGCGGTTAGCCTATTCGTTCAAATCCTTGAAACAACCGCTTTTGTCATTTCATTTGTGGTCAGCGTTCCGCCCAAATCGGGCGTGACTTGTCCTTCGGCAATGCAGGCTTCGACGGCGTTTCGCAGGCGGGCAGATTGTTCTTTTTCACCGAGATACTCCAACATCATCGCGGCGGCGAAAAACGCGGCGGTGGGATTCGCCCTGCCCGTGCCAGCCAAAGTCGGGGCGCTGCCGTGGACGGGTTCAAAGACGGCGGCATTTTCGCCGATGTTGCCCGAAGCCGCCACGCCAAGTCCGCCGACAAACATGCAGGCTTCGTCGCTGAGGATGTCGCCAAACAGGTTGGTGGTGACGATGACCTCAAACTGCTCAGGCGCGCGGACAAGCTCCATCGCGCAGGTGTCCACCAGCATTTCCTGCATGGTCAGGTCGGGATAGTCTTTGGCAACTTCCAGCGCGGTGGCGCGGAATAGTCCGCAAGTTTGGCGCAGCACGTTCGCCTTGTGGACGACGTGAACGGTCTTGCGCCCCAACTGTCGCGCCATGTCAAACGCTTTGCGGAGGATGCGCTCCGAGCCTTTGCGGGTGATGACCCGCTCGGTGACGGCGCGTTCCCCGTCGTCTTCCGTCCGCTCGATGCCTGAGTACAAGCCTTCGGTGTTTTCGCGGACGATGAGCAAGTCAATGCCGGCGCGGGAGGACGGATGCTGAATCGAGCGGTTGGGTCGCAGATTGGCGTACAGGTCGAGAGACTGGCGCATCCGCACGACGGGCGAAAAATAATTGGGGATGTTGGGCGGCGTGGTGACTGCGCCAAAGAGAGCGGCGTCCGCTTGGCGAATGGCTTGGAGCGTGGGCTCAGGCAGGGGCGAGCCAGAACGCTGATATTCGCCGTAGCCGATTCCGCATTCGGCAAAGTCCCACTCGAGCGGAAGCGCGGTCAGCGCCTCGCGCGCGGCGGCAACCACTTCGGGACCAATTCCGTCACCAGGGAGGAGGGTGATTTTATACATCGTATCTCCATGTCATTGCGAGGGCGATGCCTTTCGCCCGAAGCAATCTCCTAAAAACATGGGATTGCTTTGTCGCGAAGAACAAGAGCACTCCTCGCAATGACGTTATGCCATTAACTCTTGAATATCATGCTCTTTCAAGAAGTTCACAATCCCGCCCGCCTCGGCAATCTTCAACACAAACTGCGGGAGCGGACGCGCCTGATACTGGCGTCCGTTGGTGCGGTTGAAGATTTCGCCCGTGGCGAGGTTCACGTCCACGTCATTGCCTTCTTTGATGTCGGCGGCGGCTTCGGGACACTCCAGAATCGGCAGCCCGATGTTGACGGCGTTGCGGAAGAAAATCCGCGCGTAGGACGCGGCGATGACGCACTTCGCCTGCGAGCCTTTGATGGCAATCGGCGCGTGTTCGCGGGACGAGCCGCAGCCGAAGTTTTGTCCGCCGACAATCACGTCGCCAGGTTTGACGTTTTTGGCGTAGTCGGGCTTGATTTCACAAAAAACGTTCTTCGCCAGTTCAAGCGGGTCAATCGTGATGTTGAACCGCCCAGGGATGATTTCGTCGGTGTTCAGGTTGTCTTCAAATGTCCATGCTTTGCCCATAATAATTTCCTCTTCTGTCGTTGCGAGGCGGCTCTTTTCCGTCAAAGCAATCTACAATTGAGTGAGGAACGCTTCGGGCTGGCGCCCTCGCAATGACATCTATAATAATTCTCTCGGGTCTGCAATCTTCCCCGCCAGCGCCGTTGCCGCCGCCGTGGCTGGGGACGCAAGATAAATTTCCGCCTGCGGGCTGCCCATGCGCCCGATGAAGTTACGGTTCATGGTGGTCAGGGCGCGCTCGCCCGCCGCGAGGATTCCGCCGTGACGCCCAATGCACGCGCCGCAGCCCGTCCCCGTCACCGTGCAGCCCGCTTCGAGCAAAATTTCAATCAAGCCGTTCTTCATCGCCTTCCTGTAAATCCGCTCGCTGGCAGGCGTGACAATCACCCGCGTAAACGGGTTGACCTTCTTCCCTTTGAGCATGTTCGCCACAATTTCAATATCCTCGTAGCGGGCGTTGGTGCAAGTTCCGATATAAACCTCGTGGACTTCCAACCCGACGACTTCCTCCAACGGTTTGACGTGGTCCACGTCGGGGTGGCAGGAAACCTGCGGGGCAAGACTCGACACGTCAATTTGAATCACCCGCTCGTAGCGTGGATTCACAGGGACGATTTTCTCGAACGGACCCTTGGCGGGAGTCTGCGTTTCGAGGTAGTTAATCGTCACGTCGTCGGCGGCAATCAAGCCGCACTTCGCGCCAATTTCAGTGGACATGTTCGGGAAGACGATGCGCTCGTTCATCGGCAGGCTTTCGATGTAGTCGCCGCCGAATTCGACGGAGCGATACGTGCCGCCGTCCATGCCCATCATGCCCGCGATGTAAATCATCACGTCCTTGGCGTAGACTCCGCTTTGGGCTTTGCCTGTGAGTTCAATGCGAATCGTTTCGGGAACTTTGAACCAGCATTTGCCCGTCACCCACGCCACGGCGATTTCGGTGGAGCCAAGTCCCGCGCCAAACGCGCCCATCGCGCCGTAGGTGTTGGAGTGCGAGTCCGCGCCGATGACAACCGCGCCAGGCGTGACGTAGCCTTCCTCAATCATCACCTGATGGCAGACGCCCTGATGATAAAAATGCGGAAGTCCCTGCTCGCGGACAAACTCGATGATTTTCTTGTGGTTCTCCGCCGCCAGAACGTTGGGCGCGGGATAGGCATGGTCGAGATGCAGCACGATGCGGCTCTTGTCGTAAATCGGCTTGCCGATGTCGCGGAAGGCTTTAATCGCCAGCGGCGTGGTGTTGTCGTGGCTCATGATGTAGTCCACATCCAAAAGCAGGATTTCGCCCGCCTGAACGGGACGCCCCGCCTTGCGGGAAAAGATTTCTTCGATAAGCGTTCCCATAATTTATCCTTTGCCGTTTCCGTTATATTTCTTCAACACCATCCTCGTTTCCGTCCGCTTCACGCCCTGCACGGTGCGGATTTCCTCGATGAGGTTGTTCAATGCCGCCATGTTCTCGGCGTTGGCGAAGGCGCTGATGTCGTAATCGCCTGTGACTTCATAAACGCTCGTGATATTTTCAAAACTCCGCAGGCGGCGCACCACCGAGGTGGTGTAAACGTGCGACTCAACTTCCAGCATGATGATGGCGTGAATATCGTGCGGGATGACGTCCATCTCGCGCCCCGTCACCTGTTCGGCGATTTCGAGAATGTCCGCGTCGAACAACTGCTTGCGGCGGTCGCCGACGTTCTTGATGCGGGTGACGATGACCTCCAACTCCGCAGGGCTGACCTCGATGCCGTACTCGTCCAGCCGCGCCGCGACAGCGGTTTTGCCGGTGTATTTGTCAATGATGATTTTGCGTTCGCGTCCGATGACGGCGGGGTCAAACGGCTCGTAAGTGCGCGGGTCCTTCAACACGCCGTTGGTGTGGACTCCGCTCTTGTGGCTGAAGGCGTTCTGTCCCGTGATGGGTTTGTTCGCCGCCAGAAAAAATCCCGTGGACTTTTCGAGATACGCGGAGAGTTCCACCAGCGGTTCAAGGTTGTACTTCGTCTCGCCTTCGAGGTTGTGGAAGGCAACGACGGTTTCCGCGAGGTCGGGGATGCCCGCGCGCTCGCCCATCCCGTTGACGGTAGTGTGGATGCAATCCGCGCCGGCGCGAATCCCAGCCATGGCGTTCGCCAGCGCCAGCCCGTAATCGTTGTGGCAGTGCAAGTCAATCTGACAGGGAAGAAGCCGCTCGCGCAGCGCCTTCACCCGCTCATAGAAAAGGTGCGGCTGCATGATTCCCAGCGTGTCGGCAAAACTGATTCGGTCCGCGCCCGCTTCGATGGCGGCGTTGCAGACCTGAACCAAAAATTCAAAGTCGGTGCGGGTGGCGTCCTCAGGCGTGTAACGGACGTTGAGTCCCAGCCCTCGGGCGTAGGCGATGTGTTCGGTGATGATGCGAAGCGCTTCGTCATGGGTCTTACGCAGTTTCGCGTCGAGGTGAATCTGCGAAGTGGCGTAGAAAATCGCCACGCGCTTCGCGCCGCAGGCTTTGGCTTTGTCAATGCCCGAACGGGAGGCGATGCTGTGGGCGACAATCTCCGCCCGCAGACCGAGCGCGGAGATGCGCTTGAGCGCCGCCGCCACGTTGTTCGAGACCGACGGGTCGCCCGCTTCAATCATGTCCACGCCGATGCGGTCAAGCGCCTGCGCGATGTGGACTTTTTCGTCCACCGTAAAGTTGACGTAGGGCGTTTGCTCGCCTTCTCTCAATGTAGTATCCAAAATCTGAACCATGATTTCTCCTCTTTCAGACCTGACGAGTTTCCAAAAACCTGTCAGGTCTTTTGGTGAAATAAAAAACGCTCCCCGTTGCCGGGGAGCGTTGATGCGGTAAACGAAAAGCCCAAAGACTAGGCGTGAATTCCCAACATCCTTTTCATGGCTTTCTGGTCAACCGAAACAAGCCCACACCCGGCAGCTTTCGCTGCGAGGCTGGGCTTGCGCTTGGCGCGCGCTTCCATGAGGATGCTCGCTTTGTCTCTGAACATATTGGGCGGTATTCTACTCGAAATGTGAAATGAGTCAATGGTTTCAAACAAACAAATTCGGCGTTTATGGAATTACCCGCACGCCGTTTACCTCCAGCGTAAAGGAACTTGCAACCCCTTTCCAGGGACAAACCGTATGCGTTTCGCTTGGCTTGAAATATTCGCGGAAAACGGCTTCAGGCGGAAAATAATGATTGCCTTCCACTACAATTGTTTGTTCGCTTTCGGCGACGACGACATTGTCCCATATCGCTTTCCTGTTTGACCTCATTGGGAAAATTCAACTACCAGCCATGGGTCCCAGGCTCGCCTTTGAAGGGTCCCGTTATATCGCTGGTAATCCACCCGCCATAAAACGAGCCGGGCTGCGGAAGGACGCGCTCGTCGTCCACAAAACAGGCGTCCATGGGAGCGGCGTAAAAAGCGATGAAATCCTTCAACAGAATATAGGCGGGGGTTGGGTTGGGATAAAACCAAGCGGCGTTTTCTACAAGGCGCGTTTTCACTCGCAGGGAATAATATGCGGCGCGTCCTTTCCACTCGCAAAAACTGCCGCCCGCGCTTGGAATCAGAAACTCCAGCCGGACATC
>JAIWOB010000107.1 GCA_020217065.1 Chloroflexota bacterium
AGAGGGCGGAAAATAATAAACGGGCGGATGACTGGTTTCCAAAACGCGCAGACCGCTTTGGGTGTCGGCGACGGTCTCGCCGGCGAAAATCACCCGCAGGCGGCGCGGGGTCGCTTCCAGACGGGGCGGGCGCGGATAATCCCAGACGGATTCCCGCCCGGATTTGGGGGTCGCGCGAAGGGCTCGACTCATAATCCTCTTTCCTCGATTAAGGATAGAAAACCGCTGCGGCAGTTCACACAGGAAGGACGAATTTTGTCCTTTTTCCCTTACCCCTTGAAGCGCGGATACGACCCCAGCGTTCGCAGCGTCAGCGCATATTCCCCCAAATGGTCGAGGGCGCGTCTGGAGGTCTCGTCATGCATCGAGCCGACGAAGTCAATATAAAAGAGGTATTCCCACGGCTTGCCTTGCAACGGGCGGGACTCGATTTTGGTCAGGTCAAGGTCGCGCAAAGCGAAAACGCTCAAGGCTTTGAACAACGCCCCGGGGACATTTTTCAACGTAAACACAATCGAGGTCTTTGCCTCGCCTTTGGGGACGACAGGCTCTTTTTGAACCGCAAGAAAGCGGGTGTAATTTTCGGGATTATCTTCGATTCCTTCTTCGAGAATTTCCATGCCGTAAATTTCCGCCGCGCGTTTGGACGCGATTGCCGCCGCGTCGCGCGCGCCCGATTCTTTGAGCATCTTCACGCTGCCCGCCGTGTCGTACGCCTGCTCCGCTTTGACGCCACGCGAACGCAAATAGCCCGCGCACTGTCCCAGCGCCTGCGGGTGGCTGATGGCTTTTTTGACGTCTTTCATTTTCACGCCGGGGTTGGCAATCAGGCAGTGCCGCACGCGCAAAAAATATTCGCCGACAATATGTAAATCATGCCGCAAGAGCAAATCGTAATTCTGGTGGATGCTGCCCGCCAGAGAATTTTCGATGGGTATCAGCGCCGCGTCGCTTTTCCCAGACACGACAGAATCGAAAACCGATTCGAACGATTCGCATGGGACGGTCTCCACACTGCCGAAATAATCAAAAGCCGCCTGTTCGCTATATGCGCCAGGCTCGCCCTGAAAGGATATTTTCATAACGTCTCCTCATTCTGGTCGAACGCCGAAAGACATCCGATTTTTGACTATTGTCTCTCCGCCCACTTTACAATTTTCCTGAACCCAGCCTCTACATCTTCATCGGAAGCCGAGATGACCATGCGGACAAACCCCTCGCCCTGCGCGCCAAAAGCGGAGCCGGGGACGAGTCCCACGCCTTCCTGTTCCAGAATCCGCTCGCAGATTTCAACCGAAGGCATGTTCAACGCCCGCATATCGAGGAAAAAATAAAATGCGCCCTGCGGGGGCGTAACTTTGACCTTGTCGCTTTCCAATTCAAGCGAGAGCCGCAAGACCAACTGGCGGCGGCGGCTGTAAGCGGCGCGCATGTCGGCGGTGAAACGCTGAATCTGCGGGTCGGTCAAGGCGAAGGCGGCGGCTTTTTGAATGAACGGCGCAACGCAGGTGATGGAGTTTTGCCCCGCCTTCAACGCGTTTTGAATCACGCGCGGCGGCGCGGCGAGAAATCCCACGCGCCAGCCGGTCATCGCGTAGGATTTGGAAAGGCTGTTCACCAAGAGCGTTCTTTCCTTTGCGTTTTCGACAGCGGCGGCGGAAACGGGCTTTTCCTCATAAAACAAACTTCCGTACACTTCGTCGCTGACAATCCACATGCCGCGTTCCTTCGCAAACTCATGCAGTTTCGTTAAATATTCGCGCGAAGGGAACGCGCCCGTCGGGTTGGAAGGATAGTTGAGAACGATGGCTTTCGTTTTGGGAGTCCAAGCCTTCAGCCAGGATTCAAATTGGGGAATGAATCCGCTTTCGGCGGGGGCGGGGACGCGAATCGCGTTTCCGCGCAGCATGACCGCCATGTTGGCGTGAGTCGCCCAAGATGGGTCTGGAATTAATACGTCGTCGCCGGGATTTAAGATGGATTGCATCGCAGTATAGTAGGCGTGAATGCCGCCGTGCGTGACGAGGATTTCCGAAGCCGGGTCGTACGCTGCGCCTTCGTCGCGTTGAAGTTTGGCGGCGATTGCCCGGCGGAGTTCCATCGTCCCAACGGAGGGTCCGTAATGCGTCTGACCGTCCTGCATGGCTTTGAGCGCGGTTTCGATGACGGCGGGATGAGTTTCAAAGTCGGGGTCGCCGACCTGCAAGCCGATAATGTTACGTCCGCCGGCTTTGAGCGCGAGGATGCGGTCCGCCATGGCGACAGTGGCGGACTGACGGATAAGGTCGAATTGCTGGTTGAGGTTTAACATGGACGCGAGTGTATCAAATAAATAAAAATCCCGTCAAATCGTTTTGACGGGACAAGGGCGTCAGCCGCTAAACGGCGGGGCAGGCGCCAACTCGTCAGGCTTGCCTTGAATCGGCAGGAGGAAGGTAAAACGGCTGCCCTTGCCTTCCTTACTTTCCGCCCAAATACGCCCGCCGTGATGCTCTATCATGGCTTTAGCGACGGAAAGCCCCAGTCCCATGCCGCCGTGTCTTCGGGTAAGGTGAGACTCAACTTGATAGAAACGCTCAAAGACGCGCTCCAAATCGCGGGCGGGGATTCCAATGCCGTCGTCCTCCACCGAGACGCGGATGAAATTTCCTTCCATCCCGCCGCGAATCAATACATGCCCGCCGCGATTGGAGAAGGTTAACGCGTTTTTGACAAGGTTGCCGAGAGCGACAGACACCTTGCCGCCGTCGGCGACCGCCAGTAAATCCTGCTCCGGCGGAACGCTTATCTTTAGCGTAATCTCCTTTTGCGCCGCCATGTCGCGGAAGGATGCGGCTGCGTCTTCAATGATGCGTTTGACGGAGACTTGGCGCGAGCGCAGGCTGGCGCCGCCGGTTTGATAATTGTCGACGCTGGAGAGGCTTTCAATGATTTCTTTAAGTCTCGAAGCGTTGCGGATGATGGTGTCCACTTGCTCTTGATATTCGCTTCCGACCAATTCGCGCAGAAAAGTGGAATGCCCCAAAATCAGCCCCAGCGGGGTGCGGAGTTCATGCGAGGTGATGGCGATGAAATCGCTCTTGAGACGGTCCAGCTCGCGGATTTCCTCCTGTAAGAAAAGCGCGTTCTTCTCCAAGGCGTCGTTCTGAATGGCGGCGGCGGCAAGCGCAGCCAGGGCTTCAATCACAAGAATATCCTCCGCGTTGTAACGCGCGCCGTCCGCTTTGTTGAAAACCTCAAACACGCCGACCGGTTTCCCGTGGACAATAAGCGGCGCCGCCAGCAAAGAGCGCGTGGTAAAGTCCGCCAGTTCGTCAATCTTCGCGTAATGGCGCGGGTCGTTCTTTACGTCGTCAACGATGAGGGGTTTGACGTGCAAAAACGCCCAGCCCGCCGCGCTTCCTTCCAACGGGACGCGGGCTGAACGCAAGGCGTCGCGGTGAAACCAGGGAACGAACTTGAAATACAGGTCTTGCGCGGCTTCGTCGTATTCCATGAGAGAAGCCGTTTCGCTGTTCGTGAGTTCGGCGGCTGCGGAGAGAACGGATTGGAGATAGGTTTCCAGGTCTGTGGCTGCGCCGAGATTCCGCACAACCTCCAAAAGCCGCGCGTTGAGTTTGGTTGCGTTCATTTCCATAATCGCCTTTAGTGGGATTATACTTCAAGCGTCCGCCTGCGGCAGGTTTGCGGACGGAAAAAAGCCAGGAAACCGTATTACAAGGAGAACAGATTCATGTCAAACAAAAAAGTGCGCGTCGCCATTATCGGTGTGGGAAATTGCGCTTCCTCGCTGGTACAGGGCGTCCAATTCTACAAAAACGCCGAAGCCGACGAGGTCATTCCCGGCATTATGCACACGCAATTGGGCGATTATCACGTCCGCGACGTGGAATTCACCCTCGGCATAGACATCAACGTCAACAAGGTCGGAAAAGACCTATCCGAAGCCATCTTTGCCGAGCCGAACAACACATACAAATTCTGCGACGTTCCGCGCCTGGACGCGCCTGTGGTGCGCGGGATGACTCATGACGGGCTGGGGAAGTACCTGAGTCAGGTGATTCAAAAGGCGCCGGGCGCCACCGCCGACATCGTCAAACTGCTGCGCGAAACCAAAACCGACGTGGTCGTCAATTTCCTGCCTGTCGGCTCTGAGATGGCGACGAAATGGTATGTCGAGCAGGCGCTGGAAGCGGGCTGCGCCTTCGTCAACGGCATTCCCGTCTTCATCGCTTCTTCCGAATATTGGGGCAAGCGCTTCGCCGACGCCGGGCTGCCCATCCTCGGCGACGACATCAAGAGTCAGGTTGGAGCCACCATCGTTCACCGCGTCCTGACCAGCCTTTTTGTAGATAGAGGAGTCAAAATCGAGCGCACTTATCAGTTGAACTTCGGCGGCAACACCGATTTTCTCAACATGCTGGAACGCGAGCGCCTGGAAAGCAAGAAAATTTCCAAGACCAACGCCGTGACCAGCATGATTCCCTACGAGATAGACCCAAACAATGTCCATGTCGGTCCCAGCGACCATGTTCCGTGGCTGACCGACCGCAAGTGGTGTTACATTCGCATGGAAGGAACGACCTTCGGCAATGTGCCGCTTAACGCCGAGCTCAAGCTCGAAGTTTGGGACAGCCCAAACTCGGCGGGCGTCATGATTGACGCGGTGCGCTGCGCCAAAATCGCCCTTGACCGCGAACTCGCCGGTCCCATCATTGGACCTTCGTCTTACTTCTTCAAAACGCCGCCCAGGCAATTCCGCGACGACGTCTGCCGCCAAAAGGTGGAAGATTTTATCGCGGGAAGAAGCGACGAGTGAGGAGGCAATCCGTAATCAGCGGGACGTTTGCAAAACGCAAGCGTCCCGCTGTTTTCGGGTAGAATTTGAACTTATGAAACCCAATCCGCAATCGCCGAGATTTGCGCCGCGCGCAAGCGCAGGCGTTCCCCGTCACAGGGCAAAAGGCGTCTTATTAAGCCTTATCCTGTTCGCCATTTTGACGGCTTCCTGCCAGCCCGCCGCCGCGCCAACGCTCGACCAGGGCGTCGCCCTGACCGCCGCCTTCGAGACCGCCGTCGCTCAAATCAACCTCCCTTCTGAAACGCCTGCGCCAGTCGCAAGCGAGACCGCCATCCCAACGCCCACCGTTCCCCGCACCCCTCCCGCCCTGCCGCCCGCGTTCCAAACCTCCATCCTCAAGCCGGAAGACCAGCCTCGCGCTTACGTGACGGATACCTGCCAATACCTTCAAGACAAATGGAATCCGAACAACGCCGCCCCGGGGACCGTGGTGATGCCCATCATGTTCCACGCCATTGACAAGGACGCGGAGACTTCGCAATATCTAAAAATTTCCGCCAAGGATTTCAAAAGGCTGATGAACGACTTGCATGATTTGGGATTTCAAGCCATCAACATGCAGCAAATGGCGGACTTCATGTATCGCAACGCCCGCATTCCTCAAAAGTCCGTCTTGTTAATTGTTGACGACCGCGCATACGCTTCGAAATACAACGACCATTTCCGCGTTTATTATGAGAAATGGGGCTGGCCCGTGGTCAACGCTTACATCGGTCTCGACGAGCGCCCCGACCTATGGGCGGAAAACGCCGCCCTTTCCGCCGAGGGCTGGGTGGACTATCAGGCGCATGGCTACATCCATAACATTCCCATCAGCGACAGTTCCACCGACGAGTTCATCATGGGAGAAATGAACGGCGCAATCCAGTCCCTGCAAAAATATATGAACAAGACTCCCATCGCCTACATTTGGCCCGGCGGCGGGTTCTCGCGCCGCGCCGTGGAGTTGGGGACTCAACTTGGTTACAAACTTGGCTTCACCGTCAATCCGCGCGGACCGGTCATGTATAACTGGGTGCCGCAGGCGGACGCTTACAACCCTTCCAATCCCATCGCCATTCCGGAAACTGCGGCTGGCAACCCGCTGATGACCCTGCCGCGTTACACCGACATCAGCGCGCGCGGCGAGCTGGATAATGTCCGCGCCATCAGCGACCAGGCGGCTCAATACGCCGAGCAAAACAAAGCCGTCGAGCTCGAGTATTACGATATTGTCTGCGCGCCGACCTACGGGGCAATTCCGCCCGCCGAATGACGCGCCCTCCCCGTCAAGGCGATTGTAATTTCATGAACAAGGCAAACAAGGCGTTCGTAGTTGGGGTTCTCCTGTTTGGCGTTTTTCTGGCTGTATCTTGTTGGTTTCCAGGCACAGTCAAAGCCCCCGTCAAAAATCTCGAAGAGCCGTTGGCTGCTCCCCCGCCGCCGCCCATGTATCAATCTCCCCACCTCAACCCGCTCGACCAGCCGCGCGCTTATTTGAAAGACTCATGCAGATACCTCAAAAATAAATGGAATTCAACAAACGCCGAACCCGGCACGGTCGTGATGGTCGTCCTGATAAAAAACATCAACAGAGGCACAGCGGAGATTCCGGGAAGCGTCAGCCTGGGAGAATTTAGAAAATTGATGGAACAGCTCCACATGCAAGGCTTTGAGGCAATCAACACCAAACAATTGCAGGCGTTTATGGAGCGAAACGTCAAGATACCGCCGCGTTCGGTGTATCTCATTCAGGCTGGCAACCAAAACCACGAATATTATGAAAATGTCTTTGGCGATTATTACGAAGATTGGGGCTGGACCGTTGTCAACGGCTGGGTCAGCAATCCGAGAGTTTCGGCTGCCATGCTGGAAGAGAATGTCGCGCTGGAATACAATGGCTTTGTGGACCATCAGGCGTATGGGGTTTTTCCAGAAACCGTCCTGACAGACGACTCTTCCAAAGTGGTCATCGCCCGCGAATTGCAAGGCTCGGTGAACGGGATGGCGGAACATTTCGCCAAGAGACCCGTCGCCATTCTTTGGCCCCACGGCAGTTTTGGCGTCCGCCCTGTGGAAGTGGCGCGGCAGTTGCGCTTCAAACTGGGGTTTACTTCCAACCTGCGCGGACCTCTGTTGTATAACTGGGTGCCGCTGGCAGATGAATTCGACCCGCAGCGTCCCACTCTCATTCCGGAAGGGGGGATAAACGACCCTTTGATGACTTTACCGGTATACTCGCCGCAGGAGGCTTTGGAAGCCCTTGATGTCGTCCGCATCATTGGCAACGAAGCGTCTGCATACGCGCAAGAAAATAAGGCGGCGGAGATTCAGTACTACAAACGCGTTTGCGAAGCCTCGCACGGCGAAATCCCCTAACGCGGAGGAATATGCGCGATTGCGTCTTTTGCAAAATTATCGCCGGCGAAAGCCCCGCTAAAATCGTCTTTCGGGATGAGCAAGTAACAGCCTTTTACGACATCCATCCCGTCTCGCCCGTTCACATCTTGATTACGCCAAACCGACACATCGCCTCGGTCAACCAACTCACAGAAGAAGACGAAGCCCTGATGGGACATCTTTTCACCACAGCCAAACGCATCGCCGCGCAGGAGGGCGTCGCCGAAAGCGGTTACCGCCTTATTGTCAACACCAACGCGCACGGCGGGCAGACGGTCTTCCACCTTCATATGCATTTGTTGGGCGGTTCGCGCATGAAATATCCGATGGGGTGAATACCCAAGCGTGTCCTGAGCAAAGTCAAAAGACTGTCGTTCTTTAAATTTTTATATCCCTTGCGCTTCGACTACGCTCAGCGCGAAATAATTACTGGAGTCCAAAATGCCCACCCGAGACATCTACCTGCTTTCCCCCCGCGACTTGAGCGCGGAGACCATCGCCGTCGCTTTTGCAAAAACGTCGCGCTCCCCCGAGTCTTTCCGCGAGATTGCCGCCGAGTTGAGCGATGAAAAGTCGGCGCAGTTCCACGAAAAATGGGTCGTGGGCTACGGTCACGCTTCGGTGGCGGAACACGCCGTTTTACATCTGGCTTTCGAGAATGTTTCACGGGTGGCGGTGGAGACCATCGAAAGCAGCCGCCTTGCCTCGTACACGGAAAAATCCACGCGCTATCAAAAATGGGGACGGGACGATTTCACCGCGCCGCCAGAGCTGGATGGACATCCCCTGCGCGATGAATTCATTGAGACCGTGAGGTTTCTTTTCTCGACCTACCTCGAAGCGCTGGAGCCAGTCAAGAATTTCATCCTCAGTCGCTCGCCGCGCCGCGAAAACGAAAACGACGACGCCTATGACCGCCGCATCCGCTCACAATACGTAGATAGCTGCCGCTTTCTCCTGCCCGCCGCCGCCAACGCCAACCTCGGCATGACCGCCAACGCCCGCGTGGTCGAGATGTTCATCCGCAAGGCGCTTTCTCACCCGCTGATGGAGGTGCGCCAGATTGGCGAGACGGTCAGGCAGGTTGCGAAAGCCGAAACGCCGACGCTGGTGAAGTATGCGGACGCCGCGCCGTATGTGACGGAGACGGTAAAGGAGATTGCCAATTGGGAGTTAGAGACCGTCAATTCAAAGACGGATTGGTGTACGCTGATTGATTACGACCAAGACGGGGAAAACAAAGTCCTGGCGGCGGCTTTGTATCGTTTCCACGAAACGCCCTTCGCCGACGCGCTGGCGTATGTCAAGTCGTTGAAGGAGGAAGAACGCGCCGCGCTGGCGGACGTTTTGCTCAAACGCCTGACCCGTTACGACGTCCCGCTGCGCGAGTTGGAATACTCGACCTACGCCTTCGATATAGTGATGGACCAGGGCGCGTACGCCGAGTTCAAACGTCACCGCATGATGACCCAAACCCCTCAGCGGCTGACGACGCGGCTGGGGTACGCGATTCCGCGCCTGATAACCGAAGCGGGCTTCCGTCCGAAATACGAAGCCGCGATGGAAGCGGCGGCGCGCATGTATGAAAAACTTTACGAGTTCGACCCAAACGTGGCTCAGTATGTCGTCCCCAACGGATTCAACCGCCGCGCGCTGGCTCAATTTAATTTACGCGAAGCCTTCGCCTTTTGCCGCTTGCGAAGCGCGCCGAACGCGCATTTCTCCATCCGCCGCGCGGCGCAGCGAATGTACGAGGAGATGGCGCGGGTTCATCCGCTGCTGACAAAATACATGAAACTCGGCGACGAGACCTGGCGGAGGGTGGAAGAAAATTATTTCGATAAAGCGTAGAGGGGCGGGCGGCGTTCCGCCCCTCTGTAAAAAACTTAATCCTCTTTTTCCTTCTTCTTCACTCCAAAAATAACGTCTATATTTTCCATTACGGCTGGAGTAAGAGCGTCGGCGAAGTCCGCCGCTTTCATGTTTTCGCGCACCTGCGAAACGCGGCTTGCGCCCGTGATGACCGTGCTGACGAAGGGATTCTTCAGACACCAGGCAATCGCCAGTTGCGAAAGCGTGCAGCCGATTTCCTTTGCAATCGGCTCCAGCGCCGCAACCTTCGACAAATTCTCCGCCTTGGTCAGGTAAGGATGCAGCCACTGATAGCCTTCCAGGCTTCCGCGGCTGCCGGCGGGAATGCCGTTTTGATATTTGCCCGTCAGCAAGCCCGAAGCCAGCGGACTCCAGGTCGTCGCGCCATAGCCATACGTTTTATAAAAGCGGACATAGTCGCCCTCCAGCCGTTCGCGGTTGAAGAGGTTATATTGCGGTTGTTCGACGACCGGCTTATGAAGGTGATGACGCTCGGCGATTTGAATCGCCTCGACGATTTCCGAAGCCGCCCATTCCGAAGTTCCCCAATATAACGCCTGTCCCCGCTCAATGATGTTGTGCATCGCCCAGACAGTTTCTTCGATGGGGGTCGTCGGGTCGGGGCGGTGGCAGTAGAGCAGGTCCACATAATCCAACTGCAACCGTTCAAGCGAACCCGCAACGCCCTCCATGAGATACTTGCGGTTGAGGGTGTTTTTTTGATTTACGAAATTCTTAATGCCCCAATATAATTTAGTGGAAACAAGATAACTGCCGCGGTCCCACTTCAACGCTTTAAGGGCGTCGCCCATCACTTTCTCCGACATTCCCCCCGCATAGACTTCGGCGTTGTCGAAGAAATTGATGCCCGCCTCATACGCCGCGCCC
>JAIWOB010000108.1 GCA_020217065.1 Chloroflexota bacterium
ACCATCTTGCCGAGATACATCACCGCCACACGGTCGGAAATGTGTTCCACAACGCTGAGATTGTGAGCGATGAAAAGATAGGTCAGCCCAAATTCCTTTTGCAAGTCCTTGAGGATGTTCAACACCTGAGACTGGATGGAAACGTCCAGCGCTGAAACCGGCTCGTCGCAGACAATGAAGTTGGGGCGCAGCGCCAGGGCGCGGGCGATGCCGATGCGCTGGCGCTGTCCGCCGGAAAATTCGTGCGGATAACGGCGGGCGTGATAATCTTCGAGACCGACCTTTTTGAGGGTGTCAATCATCAGGTCGTAGCGTTCCTGACGGGTGCCGATATTGTGAATGTGCAAGCCTTCCATCACCGATTCGCCGATTGGCACGCGGGGGTCGAGGGAAGCGTAGGGGTCCTGGAAGATGATTTGCATATGGCGGCGGACTTCCTTCAATTCCCTGCCGCGCAGTTTCAGCACGTCCTTATCTTCAAATTGCACAGACCCCGATGTCGGTTCGACCAACCGGAGCATGGAACGCCCGATAGTGGTCTTGCCGCAGCCCGATTCGCCGACCATGCCCAGGGTCTCGCCCTTTTTGACCGTGAAAGAAACGTTGTCAACCGCCTTGACCCAATTGACCACGCGCTGCAACAACCCGGCGCGCACGGGAAAATATTTGACGAGATGTTTGACCTGCACGAGGTCCTGCGCGTCGCGCGATTGATTGATTTGACTCATGTTGGCTCCGGGAAAATTATTTCGCCTTCAACGGCGCTTGATGTCCTTCAGCGTTTTGGTACAGCCAGCAGCGCACCTGATGACCGGGGGCGGATTCCGTAAGCGACGGTTTGAGGTCGGTGCAAATTTTCAATCCGAACTTTTCGCGGGCGGAGCAGCGCGGCGCAAAGCGACAACCGGGCGGGAGGTTGACCAGGTTGGGAACGGAGCCGGGAATTACATCCAGTCTTTCCTTAATTTGTCCCAGGATTGGTATGGAGCCAATTAATCCCTGGGTGTAGGGATGCAGAGGCTGTTCGAAAAGGGGCGTCACGTCGGCTTGCTCGACGATTTCGCCGGCGTACATGACAGCCACGCGCTCCGCCATCTCCGCCACCACGCCGAGGTCGTGGGTAATCAAAATGACCGAAGTGTTCATCTGCGCGCGCAGGTCGCGCATCAAATCCAGGATTTGCGCCTGAATGGTCACGTCCAAGGCGGTTGTGGGTTCGTCTGCAATCAACAGTTCGGGCGTGCAAGCCAGCGCCATGGCAATCATCACGCGCTGCGCCATGCCGCCGGAAAGCTCGTGAGGGTACGCTTCGGCGCGGCGCTCGGCGTCGGGAATTCCCACCATCTTCAATAATTCAACGGCGCGCGCTTTACCCTCTTTGTCTCCCATATTCTTGTGGATGCTCAAAACTTCCGCAATCTGGTCGTCCACTTGAAAAACCGGGTTAAGAGCCGTCTGCGGCTGTTGAAAAATCATCGAAATTCTGTCGCCGCGAACCTTGGTCATCTCGTCTTCCGAAAGGGTGAGCAGGTTCTTGCCGTCGAGAAGAATTTCTCCCTCAACGATTTTGCCTGGCGGCGCAATCAGGCGCATGATGGAAAGAGAGGTGACGCTTTTTCCGCATCCCGACTCCCCCACCAAGCCCAGCACTTCGCCAGGATAGACTTCAAAATTTACGCCGTCCACCGCGCTGACCACGCCGTCTTCGGTGTAAAAATAGGTCTTCAAGTTGCGGACTTCCAGCAAGGGCTTTTGACCGTTCTTTGTCACGTGCGGCTCCTTGAATCAGAATTGGCTTATTATACTTCGTCTCGCGTAAATTGGACGGAATTTCAACGGATAGGGGCATTAAAAAATTTTTTGCGGCTGCAAGAGTTACGGCGCGGGGACCGCGTACATGGGCGCGCCATACCATCCCGTCCAGCCGTTGAGGACGGCGGGCGCGGGATACGACAAACGGCGGTACACGTCAGGCTGCGCCACAGTGAAGAGCGGCAGGAAGGGAAGTTCGGTCAACAGGGCAGACTCAACGGCGGAGACTATCCGCCGCGCCGCTTCGGGGTTCGTTTCGCTTTTCAAAGACTGGCAAACCGACTTAAAGCGTTCCCCTTCGTAAAGCGGGGATTCTCCTCCAAACCATTCGCACAAATAGGCTGGATATTCGCTCAACCGCCAGCCCATTAACGCCGCGTCATATTTTTGGGAGCTGTAAAGGGCGTAGAAGAGCGCTTCGCGCCCGGCTTCGCGTTTTGAAAATACGACGCCCAGGAGGCGCGCCTGCCGCGTAATATAATCGGCGGCGGCGGAACGCAAAGCGTCCTCTTCTTCTAAGGGCGCAAGCAGCGTAAAAGCGGGAAGGGCTTCGCCGGTGGGTAATTTCAGATTTTGACCCGCTCCCCACGAATAACCGGCTTCCTTCAAGGTTTGCTCGGCAAACGCCAGGCGGGACGTCTCGTCCAAGCCGTCGCAGGGAAGCGCAAGGGCTGGGTCGTTCCACTGGGGAGAAAGAACAAAAGCATTAAGCGGCGCGGCGCGGCGCTCTAAAAGGTCGGCGGTAAGAAAATCGCGGTCTATAACGCAGGCAAGGGCAGTCCGCAGCGCCGGGTCTGCGAGATATCTATTTTGCGGATTGAAAACCAGAAAACGAGCGCGGTACGTGGGACTGTATGCGGCGGATTCAGGAACGGATGTGAGGGAGGAGAGGATAAAGTCAACCTCGCCGTTTTCAAAGGCTGCCAGCGCGGACTCCTCGTCTTCAAAAAAGCGATAGGAGGCGCGGTCGAAATTTGGCGCGCCGAATGGGAATTCGGGGTTGGCTTTGTAAACGCGAAAGTCTTCGCCTTCGTCATAGGGAAGCCAAACGCCAAGCGACGGCTCTCCTTCGTCCGGCTTCTCGCGCAAGGCTTTCTGCGCCTGCCGGGCGCGAGCGTCGTAATCGTCCAAAAGATTCTGCAACACAGCCTGCACGGACAGAACTTCGCTTTGGATTTTTGTGAAATCGCTTTCGAGCCTTTGGTCTCTTACGCCCTCCGCCCGCAGGGAGGCGACTCGGTCGCTCAAAAGGTCGAGGGAAATACGCAAAGAGTCGAGCCGCGCGCGCGTCGAAGCGATTTTGGCGCGCAGGTCATCGTCGGGCAGGAGAAGGGAGGCGTCGCGCGCCGCCCCTTCCCAAAACGCCTTTTGGACGATGGGCGCTTGCAAAATTCCATACTGCCAAACTCCCATGTTCGGCTTTTTCTTGAAAACGAACCTTATCGTTGAAGGGTCGGCGGCTTCGGCGCGAAGAAGATACTCTTTTGGATAAAACGCGCCCCAATCATAGCCAAACTCAAAAGCGAGGACGGTATTGGCGGTAAAGGCGGCGTCTTCAGCGGTGAAAGGGGAGCCGTCGGTCCATTTCAAGTCGCCGCGAATTTTGACTGTGGCGGAATACCCCTCGCCGTCTTGAACGACCTCGGAAGGAAAACCGTCGGCGGCAAACGCTTGAAAGGATAAATCGAGGGGAGAAAGTTCATACAAACGCGGATGCAGCACGCCGAACAGGGCGCGGTTGACGTAAGTCGAGCCGCTGTCGTCATACAGTTCCCAAACGTTGACTTGCGAAGGTTCGCCAATCAAGGCGAAACGAATTTCTTCGGCGCGGGCGGATGCGGGAAAAGCGGTTGAAGCGGAAACGACGGTTGGCTCCGCCACAGAGTCCGCCGCGGGCGCGCAGGCAGAAAGCAAAAAGACCAGGCAAGCAGCCGAAGCGCAAATATTGATATTAAGCGTCAATTGCAAGCCTCGCCGGAATCTATCGCTTCAACGTTCCAAAGCGGGTTGGCGGTGGCGTCAAAGTCGTAATGGCAAAGGCCGGGGCGAGCCGCAGAAACCCGCAAACGATAATATAAGGGGATGGCGGGAAGTTCGCCGGCAAAGAGAACCTGCGTAGCGCGGTAAGAGTCAACGTAAGCCTGTTCGCCGGGTAAAGCCAGTTGGGCGGCGCGGCAGGCGGCGTCGTATTCCTTGTTTTTATAGCCTGTGACGTTTGTCCCGACCCAGCCGTTTGCGGCGGAAGGAATCTCGGCGCTGGTAAACCAGCGGCAGGGCGGTTCGATGCCGTTGACGCCCATCGCATATTGAACCAGGTCAAAGCGGCGACCAAAGAGGACGCCGTCGGGTCCAGGCGCATACAATTCGTTTTGAGAGAGGAAGCGCAGGTTGACGCCGATTCCACATTGCGCGAGCGACTGTGCGAGGATGTCCGCCGCCTGGCGGCGCTGCGTGGCGGTGGTGGTGACGTAATCCAAGAGGAGGGGAACGCCGGCGGGGACGTTTTTGACGTTGACGGCGGCGAGCGGGGTGGCAGGGTCGCCGTCGGTATCCCGCCAACCAGCCTGTTCGAGCAAAGACCTGCCCCTAGAGGGGTCGAACGGTATGGAATCAATACCGGGGTCATACAGCGGGTGTTCGACAGGCAGATAGGTTGTTGGAACGGCGGAACGTCCCAGCAGGACATTGTCCACGACCGATTGGCGGTCAAGACAATAGGCGATGCCCTGACGGGTGCGCGGGTCGGCAAAAATATCGGGACGGTCTTTTTGATAGAAGGTGTCGTAACCGTCGTCATACGATGCGGGCGAAGAGCCAAGTCCCAGCCATTCGATAGTCATGCCGGGGGCAAAGAAGACTTGCGCTTCTCCGCCCTCCTCCATCTCTTGCAAAAGAGCGGCGTGATTGTCGAGGCGGATGCTGGGGTCGAGGATGTCGCAGCGTCCGGCGACGAGTTCCGTCAAAGCGGCGTTGGGGTCGGCAAAAAACCGGAAAGTAAGCGTATCGAATTTGGGATAGCCGTCTTTGGCGCGAAAATAGTAGGGGTTCTTCGTCAAAGTAATATGGTCGCCCGCCGCCCATTCCTGAATCACATACGGTCCCCAGCCGGCGGGAGAGCGCGAGGAAATATCGAGGTTTGGCATTTGAGAGGCGGAAAATTCGCCCCACAGATGTTTGGGCATCGGCTGCCAAAAATTCGTGAAGTAGGACGGGTCTATGAAGCCAGGCTTGCCCCACCATTGGACGGTGTTGGCGTCGGCGGCTTCGTAGACTTGGGTGCGGTCAAGGAGGTAGGTATCCGCAATGGAAGCGGGGTCTCCCGCCAGGGTGAAGGCAAAAACCGAGTCGTCGGCGGTCAGCGGCGCGCCGTCAGACCAGGTCAAATCAGGGCGCATCCTAAAATTGACAATCATCTGGTCCATCTCGATGACCGCCGCGCCGTCATAGGTAATCGCGCAGTCGTCGGAGCGGCAGCCGGCGGGGCGGATTCGGACTCCCGTTTCCAACAGCACGACAGCCCCGCTGGCGTCCACCACCTGACCTCCCGCCTGAACCGGCGTCTTGACAATTTGGGCGTCGCCGTTTTCAAGGGAGGGCAACTGCGTGAGGATGACGGGCTGGTATTCGTAGCCGACCGTATCAATAGGACCGTCATTAATAGCAGCCAGCACAGTGCGGGCGGCGGCGTTCGGTCCGCCAAAGGGGTAAAGCGTGTTCGGCTCCTCTCCGAGGCAGACGGTAAGAACTTTAGGCGCAGGAGTGGGCGTCGGTTGGGGAAGGGGCGTCGCCGAGGGCGCGGATGTCGGCTGAGGGGTCGCCGCGGAAAAAGGAAGCCCGCAGGCGGCGATAAACAACAAAACGAAAAGAAAAGACGCAAGCGCCGCAAATCTTTTATTTGGATTCATAGGGATGTCCTTCGGTAAAGAAAACATAAGGCAATTATACAAGCAAATATAAAACGCCCGCTTCTTCAACTTCGCAGCGTTCGATATTAATCAATGCGCTAAAGGAAGAATGGTTTGGCTCGCGCTTTTAAGCCGCCCGGCCAGCCAAGCCTGAAAAGGATAAAGTAGTATAATTAAGCCATTCGCCAATAAAATAAAAAAAGGAGAAGAAGGATGAAATCTGTACGCATAGCCTCAATTCTGACATTGGCGGCGCTTTTGGCGTCCAGCCTGGCGGCATGCGGCGCGCCTGCCGCCCCATCTGAGTCGCAGCCGCCGTCAGCCCCTGCCGCTTCTGAAGCGCCAGCCGCCGAAGCGCCAGCCGAGCCTGCCGCGCCGGCTTCCGGCGGCGCTCTGGTCATCGCGATGAATCTAAACGATGTGGTCACGCTTGACCCAGCCTACGCCGGCGAAACCACCAATCTGTTCATTCATATCAATACCTACGATACGCTGGTGGATATCCGCCCCGACGACTTAAGCGTGGTAGTCCCGCGCCTGGCGGAGAGTTGGGAAGTCAACGACGATTTTAGCGAGTTTATTTTCCATCTCCGCAAAGACGTGAAGTTCGCTTCCGGCAACCCGCTCACGGCGGAAGACGTGGTCTTCTCGTGGAACCGCCTGATGAACGTCGCCGGCGCGCCCGCCTTCAATCTCGACGGGGTGGGCAAAGTGGAAGCCCTGGATGAATACACGGTCAAAGTCACCACCGCGCCCGACGACAGCGGCAAACCCCAATCCCTTCCTCAATTCCTGACCAGCGCCAGCAATCCCAGCCTGGGCATTCAGGATTCAAAATTGGTCAAAGAACACGGCGGCACCGATGCGGCTGACGCATCCACCGCCGATAAAGCCAAAGAATGGCTGGACCAGAACTCCGCCGGTTCCGGTCCCTTTATTCTGGTCAAATGGTCGCCTAAAGCCGAAATTGAACTGGTCGCCAACAAAGAGTACTGGAAAGGCGCGCCCTATTTCGATAAAGTCGTCATCAAACACGTAGAAGACCCCACCACTCAATTGCAAATGCTGGAACGCGGCGACGCGGACATGCTCGGCGCGCTGGATACCGACCTGGTAGAGCAAGCCAAAGCCAATCCGGACATTGTGGTCAGCGTAGACCAGACCCTCGACATGAACTATCTGGCGATGGTTTACACCTGTCCTGAAGACATCAAAGCCAAAGACCCGGAAAAATTCGCCGCGCTGATGAGTCCCGAATCGCACGCCATCCTCTGCAAGAAGCCAGTCCGCCAGGCGGTTGCCTACGCGATTGACTACGACGGAATCATCAACGCCGTGTTGAGCGGATACGGCACGCGCGCGCCCAGCATTATTCCGATTGGCATTACCGGCGTGGACCCGGCAAAAACGCGGGGACGCGACCTTGAAAAAGCCAAAGCCTTGCTCGCGGAAGCCGGATACGGAGACGGCGTCACCCTCGACCTGTATTACGGCTCGAATCCCACCCGTGAAATCGTCGCCGCCAAATTACAACAAGACTTGGCGGAAGCCGGCATCACCATCAACCTAAAGCCGCTGGAACAAAGCGTGTATCTTTCTGAAATGCGCGCCCAAAAACTGCCGATGGCGTTTGGCGGCTGGACTCCCGACTACCTTGACGTGACCATGTGGACCGATTACTTTGGCTTGGGCGACCGCTCCATCGCCTTCCGCATGTGGTTCCAGAACGATGAAGCCAACAGACTGGCGACGGAAATCCGCACCACCTCCGACCCCGCGGCGCGCAAAGCCGCCACCGAGAAGATTCAAGAAGTCTTCATGGAAGAGATGCCCTTCACCATGCTGTATCAACTCCAGACGGTTCACGCCTTCCGCAGCGACCTGAAAGGTTTCAAATTCCATCCGGTTTGGTTTGTAGACCTCTTCGAACTGAGCAAGTAAGTCGTTCTCGCGGGTTGGGGCAGGGCTTCCCCTGCCCCAGCCTTTTTATATCTCGAAGCGGAGCGTTATGAAACTGGCTCAACATCTCACGCGGCGCATTCTGCTTATGATTCCCATGGCGATTGGAATCACCCTGCTCCTGTTTGTGGTGACTCATATTGTGCCGGTCAACCCGCTGGCGGTCATCCTGACCGAAAAATCCATGGACGACCCCGAAGCGGTGCGGGCGGCAACCGAAAAATGGGGACTGGATAAATCGCTGCCAGAACAGTATCTCATTTATCTTGGCAATCTTCTGAAAGGGGACCTTGGGGTCTCTTTCAAAACCAAAAACCCGGTCGCTTCCGACCTGCTGACTTTCCTCCCCGCCACCATTGAACTTGCCATCGGCTCGTTCATTTTCGCCATCCTGCTGGGGCTGCCGCTGGGAATTATTTCAGCGGTGCGTTCCAAAAGCCCCATTGACCATTTCACGCGGATTTTCTCCCTGCTCGGCGCTTCCATGCCGCCTTTCTGGTCGGGGCTGCTTGTTCTGTTCGTGTTTTATTACAAATTACAGTGGGCGCCCGGCCCCGGAAGAATTGACTCGCGGATTGGCGCGCCGCAAAAAATCACCGGCTTATACCTGTTTGACGCCCTATGGACGGGGAATATGGAAGCCTTTTGGAGTTCGCTCAGCCATATCGTCCTGCCGTCGGTCATCCTGGGCTGGTTCACCCTGGCGCTGGTCGCTCGAATCACCCGCTCTTCCATGCTGGAAACCCTTTCGCAAGATTACATCCGCACCGCGCGCGCCAAGGGGCTGGTCGAGAGGCTGGTCATTTTCAAACACGCCCTGCGAAACGCCTTAATCCCCCTCGTGACCCTGATGGGACTGGCTTTTGCCGGGCTGATGAGCGGCGCCATCATGACCGAAACCATTTTCGCCTGGCCCGGCATTGGGCGTTACGCCGTGGAAGCGTCCACCAATCTCGATTATCCCGCCCTGACCGGCGCGACCCTATTGATTGCCATTATCTACATGATAGTCAATCTTTTCGTAGATATGTTATATGGATTTATTGACCCCCGTATTCGGGAGGAATAACTCATGGCAACCGTTGAATCTGCCCGGCTTGCGAGTCCAACCTCCGACAGCCCCACCCAAAGACAGTTGCGCGCCCTGCGGCGAAATCCAATCGCCATGCTTGGGCTGGTCATCATCCTGTTTTGGGCGCTTGCCGCTTTAAGCGCGCCGCATATCGGGCTGCGCGACCCGCTGGCGCAAAAAATCGGCGACCGCCTCAAACCGCCTTCGTCCGAATACTGGTTCGGCACCGACGAGTTGGGACGCGACGTGTTCAGCCGCGTCGTCTATGGGGCGCGCGTCTCCCTGCCCATCGGCTTTATCGTGATTCTTTTCGCCATGACTTTCGGCTGCCTGATTGGCGCTTCGGCGGGATATTTTGGCGGCGCTTACGACCTGCTCATCATGCGCCTGGCGGATATTACCATGGCGTTTCCTTCCATTGTGCTGGCGCTCGCCATCGCCGCCGTGCTGGGTCCCAGCATCACCAACGCGCTGATTGCCATGATTCTGGTCTGGTGGCCCGAATATGCGCGTCTGATGCGCAGCCAGGTTTTGAGCGTCAAAAACAACGAATATGTCGCCGCCTCGGTCGCGTTGGGAAGTTCGCAAATGCGGACTCTTTTTCTCCACGTCCTGCCAAACGCCTTTGCGCCCATTCTGGTCAAGGCTTCATTGGACGCTGGCAGCGTCATTCTCAACATTGCCGCGTTAAGTTTCATCGGCTTGGGCGCGGTTCCGCCCACGCCCGAATGGGGCGCGATGATTTCGCTTGGACGGTATAAATTCTATAACTGGTGGCTGACCACCTTTCCCGGTCTGGCGATTCTCTCTGTAGTGCTTGGATACAACTTCTTCGGCGAGGGCGTGCGCGACGCCTTTGACCCGCGCATGACCTAGCCTATCCGCCTAAAAATATTCTCGGCACGCGGCGGTGAATCAAGGACGTCACGTCCACTTGCGACGTGCGATAAAGCGCGGCAAGGTCATGAACCCAAATGGAACGCGCGCCCTGCCTTCCAATGATGACGACCTCTTCGCCGATGGGATACGCTCGCGGCAGGCGGACCATCGTCTGGTCAAGGCAAAGCCGCCCAACCGCTGGGCAAATTTCCCCGCCAATTAAGACCGCATTCCCGTCTACGCGGCGCAAACCGTCCCCATACCCGGCGGGGACGACGCCAATCCATTCCTCCTGGCGGGCGGCATACTCCGCGCCATAGCCTACGCTCCAACCCGCAGGCAGACGACGGCAGGAAACCAAGCGCGCCTTCCA
>JAIWOB010000109.1 GCA_020217065.1 Chloroflexota bacterium
CCTCCGCCATACCTCATAGGCTTTCGCCAACTTTCGCGCAGACTGCGGGTCGGCGAGATAAGACAGCAGGATGCTCAACGAACCAGCCGCCGCGCGCGTATTGGAGGTGGACGAAATCAGCTCAACGACTTCGACTCCGCGCTTTCGCAGCGCTTCGATGACCTCAATGCCGCGCGTGTTGCGCGGAACAAGAACCGCAACGGTCGGTTTTTCTTCGTCGGGAATATCCGCCAGCGAATCAAGAAAACCCTTCGCCGATTTCGCCACCGCTTCAAGTTCCCCTTCGGGCGTAAATTTTTTGCCGATAAGTTTGACCGCTTCGGGACGGAGCGGCGGGTTGACGGGTTGATACCCCTGCGGCACAGGCTCGATATGAGGAAGCGAAAGCGCCGTCCTCGCTTCGGGAAGGGGATGCGACGTCATTGTCCAATCAATTAAACGGTTCGCCAGCGCAATCACCGCCGGCTGCGACCGCCCCGACTCGGGCATATTCCGGCTGGGGTTATCGCGGATAAACGCGCGCAAGAGTTCCGGGTCGGCGGTGGTAAAGGTCTCGAAGATTGCCTGGTTGGGGTCGCCGACGCGCACCCAATTGCCGCCCTGCCCGCCTGAAAGCAAATACAAAATCTCCTGCTGAGTGCGGCTCGAATCCTGCGCTTCATCCTCCAAAATAAACGGATACCGAAAGCGCAGGCGCTCTACATATTCCTCGTCGTTTTGAAGCAGAGTCAACGCCAGGCGAATCAGGTCGTCAAAATCCACCGCGCCGCGATAAGCGAGAGCGCGCTGGTAATCGGCGTAAATGTCGCAGCCAAGTTGGGCGAGCGGCAAAGGCTGGACGGAAGCCTCAAGTTTGGCACGCAGCCTTTCGGGAGTAAGCAGGCGGTCTTTCGCCGAACGAATAAAAGCGTTGGCGAGCGAATCCACCATATTGGGGAGCTGCTCCCGCTTTATCCAATCGAGTTTGGAGTTCTCCAGCGCAGGGTCAAGATACTCATCCAGCGAATGCGCCGCCAGCCAGGCGGCGACCGCCTCGCGGCGAATAGACGCCGCCTCCGGTTCGTCCACGATGCTGAACTGATTCTCAAGCCCCACGCTGGCGGGTTTCTCACGGACAATGTCGTGCGCCAGTCCGTGCAGGGTTCGCACCCGATATTTGTATAAAGCCTGCAAAGGATTCTCGAAAAAACGTTTGATGCGCGTCTCGAAGTTATCCACCGCCGAATTGACCAGCGTGACAATGAGAACTTCCTGCCCGTCCTGTAAACCTGCGCCGCGAATAATCTGCGCCGCCAAAGCGGAAAGGATATGCGTCTTGCCGGCGCCGGGCACGGCGGCAATGCCCAGCCGTCCGCCGGTATATTGCAGGATTTTTTGTTGGGAAGGGCGTGGAAGAAAAGCGGGGCTTGGCATGAGCAGGCGCTCCAAAAACGCTGACGATTTCAAAGTTTATTCTAACACGCCGCTCTTTTGCAAACGGCGCTCTTTTAGGGAGTATAATTCGCCGGCGATGCCGATTTTAGACGCCCACACCATTGATTTTTTCAGCCGCAGTCCCGAACAGACGCGGCGCATTGGCATGAGACTCGGCGGCGAGGTAAAGACAGGCGACGTTATTTGCCTGCAGGGCGACCTCGGCGCAGGCAAGACCACCTTCACCCAGGGTCTCGCTCAGGGCTGGGGAGCGCTGGACCCAGTTTCAAGCCCGACCTTCATTATCGTCAACATGTACCGCCGCGCAAACGGCGGCAAGTTGTTTCACCTCGACGCCTGCCGGCTCAATTCCGCCTCCGAAGCGGAAGAACTGGATTTCGACGCCATGAGCGCCGAAGGCGCGCTGGTCATCGAGTGGCCCGAACGCCTCGGGGTTTTAATTCCCAGCGAACGGTTGTGGATTCGCCTCGACCATATTGAAGAAGAGCAGCGCCAAATGCGTTTTCACGCCAACGGCAAACGTTACGACGAACTGCTTGAAGCCGTCCGTCAATCCATGTTTGGAGGGCTGTGATGCTGCTTGCGCTGGACACCTCAACCGCCCAGACAGGGCTGGCTTTATACGACGGCTTGCAAATCCTTGCCGAGACTACATGGACGACACAGCAGCGCCACACTGCCGAACTCGCCCCCGCCGTCGCCGCGCTTTTGAAACGAGGGGGCGTTTCCATGGAAACGGTGGAAGCGCTGGGCGTGGCGATTGGGCCGGGGTCTTTTACCAGTTTGCGCGTGGGTCTCGCTTTTGCAAAAGGCATTGCGCTGGCGCGCCGCCTGCCGCTGGTGGGCGTCTTCACGCTGGATGTAATTGCGGCGGCGCAGCCGCCGGACACCCGCCCGCTGGCGGCGGTCCTCCAAGCCGGGCGGCGGCGAATCGCCGTCGGCTGGTATCTTCATTCGGAAAACGGCTGGCAGGCGCAGGGCGAAGCGAAAGTGACCACCGTGGAAGAACTAGCGGAACAGATTGAACGCCCAACCCTTATCGCCGGCGAATTGACCGCCGAGGACCGCAGCCGCCTGGGACGCAAACGCGCCAACGTTTTTCTTGCGCCCCCCGTCCGCTGTATCCGCCGCCCCTCCATCCTCGCAGACCTTGCCTGGACGCGCTGGAAAAAGAACGAGACAGACAACCCCGCCGCCCTCGCGCCGCTCTACCTTCGCGTCGAGGGCGCGCCCAACTCTTAATGACGGCAGTGCAACATGGAAAATTTCTCGCCGCCCCGGCAGGATTTGCCCAAATTCAAAATTCGCAAAATGACTCTCGACGACTTGGAGGAAGTCGTCGCCATTGACCAGGCGTCCTTCAGCCTGCCCTGGCCCCCCCGCTCTTTCCGCTTCGAGTTGACCGACAACCCGGCTTCGCGCTGCTGGGTGGCGGAGGCGGATGGACGCATCGCCGGCATGTTGGTAGGCTGGCTGATTGTGGATGAAATTCACATCGCCACTTTAGCCGCGCATCCCAGCCTGCGGCGGCGTGGAATTGGAGAAGCCCTGCTTGCCTTCGCCCTGCAAGCGGCGCGGGAAGAAGGAGCGGTATCTTCCTTTTTGGAAGTGCGCGCAGGCAATACCGCCGCCCTGGCGTTATACCGAAAATTCGGCTTTGTCGAAGACGGCCGCCGCCCTGAATATTACAAAGACAACGGCGAAGACGCCATCCTCATGTCCGCCCGCCTCGACCGCTGAGTCGCTCCGCCATGACCCCTGACGAACTCCTCGCTCAAATCGCCATGGAAATCGCAACTTGCGAAAAATGCGCCCTGCACGAATCGCGCAAAAAGACGGTTCCGGGCGAAGGTCCAGCCCGCGCTGAAATCATGTTTATTGGAGAAGCGCCCGGTTTCCACGAAAACGAGCAAGGACGCCCTTTTGTGGGGGCTTCGGGCAGGTTTTTGGAGCAATTGCTGTCTCAAGCGGGCTTGACCCGCGGCGAAGTCTTCATCGCCAATGTGGTCAAATGCCGTCCGCCGGGCAACCGCGACCCGCAGCCCGAAGAATTAGCCGCCTGCGGCGAATATCTCGAAGCGCAAATTGAAGCCGTGAATCCGAGTATCATTGTGACGCTTGGGCGTTTTTCGATGAATAGATTTTTCCCCGGCGCGAAAATCAGCGCCGCGCATGGACAGATGAAAAGGGTCGGCGGACGTTTCGTCATTCCCATGTTTCATCCTGCCGCAGCCCTGCACCAGGCGGCGCTCAAACCGTCCATTTTGGGAGATTTTGCAAAACTGCCCGCCCAATTAATCGAAGCCCGCAAAACGCTGGGAAAACCGCTTCCCGAAAAAGAAGAAAACGCGGCGCCAAAAAGTCCGAAGCAGTTGAGTTTGTTCTAACCGAGCCGTTAAACATTTATAAAAAAAGGAAGAAACCATGAGCGTAAAAGAAACCCTCGTCAAAAAATTGAAAGACAAAAACGCAAAAGTCGCCATTCTGGGACTGGGCTATGTGGGCTTGCCGCTGGCTGTCGTCTTCGGCGAGGCGGGCTTTCAAGTTACCGGTATTGACCCCGACAAGCGCAAAATCGCCGCGCTGGCGGAAGGCAAATCCTACATTCCCGACGTGAAGACCGAAACGGTTGAGAAACTGGTCAAAAGCGGAAGGCTTAACGCCACGGCGGATTTTTCCGTCTTGAAAGAGATGGACGCGGTAAGCATCTGCGTGCCAACCCCGCTGCGGCAAACCGGCGACCCGGACATGTCTTACATTATCTCGGCGATGGACGAACTGGCGAAGTACATGCACAAAGGCATGGTCGTCGTGCTGGAGTCCACCACTTATCCGGGGACGACGCGCGAACTTTTGCTCCCCAAATTAGGCGAGGAGAATCATCTCGCCGTCGGCGAAGACTGGTTTCTGGCGTTTTCGCCAGAACGGGTGGACCCGGGACGGGAGGATTTTACGACCATCAACACCCCCAAAGTCATGGGCGGAATCACCGAAGCCTGCGGCGAGGTGGCAGCCGCCTGGTACGAAGGCGCCATCAAGACCGTGCATCGCGTTTCCAGCGCCGAGGCGGCGGAAATGTCCAAACTGCTTGAAAACACGTTTCGCATGATTAACATCGGGCTGGTGAACGAACTGGCAATCATGTGCGAACGCTTGGGCGTGGACGTTTGGGAAGTGATTGACGCCGCCGCCACCAAGCCTTTCGGCTTTATGAAATTCACGCCAGGACCCGGCTTAGGCGGTCACTGCATCCCCATTGACCCGCTTTACCTCTCCTGGAAAATGAAATCCTTCAATTACAACGCCCGCTTTATTGAATTGGCGTCCGAAATCAACACCAACATGCCGCGCTATGTGGTCAGCCGCGTCATGGAAGGCTTGAACCAGCGCGGCAAGCCGTTGAAAGGCTCAAAAGTGCTGGCGCTGGGCGCGGCGTACAAACCCGATATTGACGACGTGCGCGAATCGCCCTCGCTGGACGTGATTGGGCTACTCCGCAAGAAAGGCGCGGCGGTTGAATACCACGACCCCTACATTCCGCATATCCACCACGAATACGACGGCTGGCAAATGGACAGCGTAACGGACTTAATGAAATCGGTTCGAGAAGCCGACGCGGTCGTGATTGTGACCAATCACAAAGTTTACGATTACGCCGCCATCGTCGAAAACGCAAAATTTGTCTTTGACGCCCGCAACGCCACCGGGAAAATCGCGAAGGGCAATCCCAAAGTCGAAAGATTATAAGCGCTTCGACGACGTTGGAGCGCTTCAACTGGAGTATTGATTTATGGCTCATTATTTGGTTACCGGCGCGGCGGGATTTATCGGCGCAAGAACCGCGACCATGCTCATCGAACAGGGACATACCGTCGTCGGCGTGGACAATATGAACGACGCCTACGACCCGCGCATGAAAGAGTACCGCCTGAAAAAACTTCGCGCGTTGGACGGCTTCGAATTCGTCCGCGACGATATTTCCGAACGCGGCATTCTCACCCGGCAGGCGGCATTGCACGCCCGCCCCTTCGACGGCATCGTCAACCTGGCGGCGCGCGCGGGCGTCCGCTTCAGCGTGGAAAACCCCTGGGTGTTTCTTGAGTCGAACGTCATTGGCACGTTAAATATGCTGGAACTTTGCCGCCAGACAGGCTGCAAAAAATTCATTCTGGCTTCCACCTCCAGCATCTACGGCGAAAACCCTCAATATCCCACTCCCGAAACCGCCTCCAGCAGCGAACCGATGCAGCCCTACGCCGCAAGCAAAAAAGGAGCCGAGGCGCTCGCGCATTCCTATCATCACCTTTTCGGCATTGACGTGACGATTGTCCGCTATTTCACGGTCTATGGACCTGCGGGTCGCCCCGACCTTGCCATCTTCCGCTTTGTCAAGTGGATTATGGAAGGCGAACCGCTGCGCGTCAACGGAGACGGAACTCAGTCGCGCGGCTTCACCTATGTAGACGACATCGCGCGCGGGACAATTGCGGCGCTCAAACCGCTGGGATACGAAATCATCAACCTCGGCGGGCATGAAGTCATCTCCATCAACGGTTTGGTGGATTTGATTGAGGAATTGACCGGGCGGAAAGCAAATGTCCAATACGGTCCCCCCAACCTGGCGGATATGTTCATGAATCAGGCGGATGTGACAAAAGCCCGCGAAATCCTCGGCTGGAATCCGCGCGTGAACCTGCGCGAAGGAATCGGCAATCTCATCGAATGGTATAAATTGGAACGGGAGTGGGCAAAAGATATTCTGACGCCGTAAAAGTCGGCGGACCTCATCCAACAAACCCGGTCCCGAAGCGCCGCCCAAGCCTTTCGGGACGTTTTATTTAACTTCCACTTTTACCAGCCACTTCACCCAATAGGCTCCCGTTTCGCCGGGAAAAGCCGCGCGGACGGGAAAACCGTGCAGGATGGGAATCGGCTGCCCGCGCAGTTCGTATGCCAGAAAACTCTTCTCCGACATGGCGACATCCAACCCGACGATGGGAGCGTAGCCGTCAACGCCGGTCAACTGGAGGTCGGTTGCGCCATCCTGTACGCCCGCCAAATCCAGGATATATCGAAGCGACGCGCCCGCCCAGACTGCGGTATCCTCGAAGTTGCCTTTGCAGACAATGGTGGTCTGCATCTCGATTTTGGGCATACAGCGCAAGTCGTCGTAGGTCAGAGACATTGGATTATCCACCTTGCCGGTCACTTCCAGACGGTAGGTTTCCAATTCGATGGTCTGCGCCTTGCCGGTAACGTGAAGACCCACGCTCGGGTCAAGTTCCGCCGGGGCGGGCGTCAACGCAAGCGGAGTGGGGACAACGATAGGCGGCAGTCCGCAGGGAGTTCCGGGCAAAGCGGTCATGCGCGGCGTGGGCGTGAGCGCGGCGCTTGGCGTCGCCGGCGCCGCGACACAGGCGGCAAGCAAAGGGAAGAGCGACAACCAATAAACGTTTTGTCTCATGCCCCCACTATAATCCGATTGACGGCGCGGCGCAATCTCGCTCTAAGCGGAAGGCTTTTGAGGAATCGCGTTACGGGAAAAGACAAGACGCTCAACTCCAAAGCCAAAATTTTCGTCCTGCGGGCTTCGCGCAAACGGAGGGCTGGCTTTTCAAAGTTCGTCTCGATTAAAAACGGCGGCGAAAGAGAAGAGCAAAAAAGGAAGGTCGCGGCTTCGCCTCGCTTTGAAAAACAAGGGAAAGATTTATAATCGGGACATTGTCGCCTGGCGTCAAATCTTACAACAGGAGAAATTCAAAGAATGTCCGATTATATTCTTAGCTGCTGCTCCACGGCGGATATGCCGTTGGAATATTTTCAACAAAGGAACATTCCCTTCGTCGTTTATCACTTCAACATGGACGGGCAGGAATATCCCGACGACCTCGGTCAAACGATGTCTTTCGACGAGTTTTATCGCCGCATTGCGGCGGGAGCCTTGCCGACCACGTCGCAGGTAAACGCGGCGCAATTCATCGAATTTTTCGAACCGTTTTTAAAAGACGGAAAAGATATTCTCCACATTTCCCTCTCTTCGGGTCTATCCGGGACTTATAACTCCGTCGTGATGGCGCGGGAGAGTCTGCTGCAAAAATATCCCAGCCGAAAGATTTTGGTCGTCGACTCGCTCGGAGCGTCTTCGGGCTACGGTCTGCTGGTGGATATGGCGGCGGATATGAAAGAGAGCGGGGCGTCTCTTGAAGAAGTCCACGCCTGGGTCGAGGAAAATAAGCTTAACGTTCACCATTGGTTCTTCTCCACCGACCTGACCCACTACAAACGCGGCGGACGCATCTCGGCGACATCTGCGACGGTGGGGAATCTTCTCAACATCTGTCCGCTGATGAACATGGACGACGCGGGAAAATTGATTCCACGCGAAAAGATTCGCGGCAAGAAGCGCGTCATCGCCGAAATTGTCGAAAAGATGGTCGAACACGCCCAAAACGGCGCGAACTATTCCGGTAAATGCTTCATTTCCAATTCAGCCTGCAGCGACGACGCCCAAAAGGTGGCGGAGCGGGTTGAGGAAAAATTTCCCAACTTAAAAGGCAAGGTTAGAATCAACAGCATTGGCGCGGTCATTGGGTCGCATACGGGACCTGGAACCGTCGCCCTGTTCTTTGTGGGCGATAAGCGCAAAGGGTAAGCGCCGCGAAGAGCGCCTTTTGGTCGCAGCGTCTCCGCGAAAAGAAAAGCCCTTACGCGGCGTCAAAAACCGCGAGCGTTTCGATGTGATAGGTTTGCGGGAAAAAGTCGAAAGGAACGACCCGCTCCAAACGATAACCCGTCTTGACGATTCTGGCGGCGTCGCGCGCCAGCGTGGAGGGGTCGCAGGAGACATAAACGATACGCCGGGGAGCAAGCCGCATTAACGCGTCCAAAGCCCGCCGCTCGATTCCCGCGCGCGGCGGGTCAACGATGGCGCAGTCCGCGCTGAAAACGCGGCGGTCGAAGGCGGGTAAAATGTCTTCCGCCGCCCCCTGATAGAGTTCGACGTTATCGAATTCGTCCAAATTGAACGCGAAATCGTCGCAAGCGGATTCGGAAAGTTCAACGCCGACGACCTTTTCGCATCTCTCCGCAAAAAATTTACTAAACAAGCCAACCCCGCAGTAGATATCGAGCAGGCGAAAGCCGGAATCTGGAAGCAAGGCGAGCAGATATTGAGTCATCTTCGCCGCCATGACGGTATTGACTTGAAAGAACGAAGCAGCCGAAACGCGAAACTCCCTGTCCAAAACATTAAAAAAAAGATGCCCTTCGCCCGCCAGCACAACAGGATGGTTATCAAAAAGGTGGACCGCCGACACCTCCGCTTCGATTTCGATTTCGGGCGGCTGCGGCGCTTCGGATTCGAGCGCGACCATCAATTCGCCGTCCGCGCCAATGCGAAGAGACACACGCTCCACGCCCGCCCCGGGTTCGAACTGCAAATTGCGCCAAAAGGAAGCGATGCCCGCCTCCGGCAAGAGGCATTCTTCAACCGGCAGGACGCCGTCTCCACCGGCGTTGACAAACCCCAGCCGGCCGTCTTCAGTCAGATGAAACTGGATGTGATTGCGGTAATTCCATTCCAAGGGCGAAGGCGTTATCTGCTCCAGCGGCGGGTTTTCGACGCCGCCAATCCGCCGCAGTTGGTCGCGCAGGATTTCGGTCTTCACCGCCAACTGCTTCTCGTAAGGCAGGGATTGGTAATGGCATCCCCCGCAGACGGCAAAGTGTTTACATTTTGCGATAATTCTGTCCGGAGAAGGTTCTACGACCTCCAGCAATTTCCCGCGCGCAAAATTCTTTTTATCTTCGGTTAACTGTACGCGCGCTTTTTCGCCGGGCAAGCCAAAAGGCGTAAAAACAGCGCGCCCGTCCGGCAGACGCCCAAGCGTCTCGCCTCCATAGACGGGTTTTTCGAGGGTAATTTCAAAGACGCGCGTCATGTCCGCATTATATCCAAAACAAAGAGGAAAGACCCGGGCTGGTCCTTCCTCCTTGCGTCAATTCTTTCCCTCGGAATTCACTTCAGGAAAAACGAAAGCGCCACCAACACGAGAATGAAAAAGCCCGCAAGCGAACCGATGCGCTTGAGGTCTTTCTTGACCATACTGTAATCAGGATTGAACTCTTCACGGGCGGCGGAAGCGCTTGCCAACGAGATGGGCTGCGGCGCCCTTTTGTTTTTCTTTGCCATTTTTATTTCTCCTAGTTTTGTAATCGCGCAAAAACGACGATGCGCTGCGTATCAACAAGGTATGGATAACATGAAATCAGCGTGACGGTCGGGCTTCCGCTCGAAGCCATCACCTCAACGGCGGTCGGCTCCACCAGGACGGTTCGGTCCACGACGTAAACAAACTGCCGCTGCTGGGTAAAGAGAATGATTTTATCTCCAGGGACAAGACGGTCTAAATAACGAAAGATTTCGCCGTACACGTCGTTGTGCGCCGAGAGAACGACGTTGCCGTTCTCGCCCGGCGCAGCGGAACCGATATATTGCCCGACTCCCTTCTTGAGTTGCTCCCAGCCGTCGCCCTGCACCACGGGAGCGTCCACGTTGATGCTGGGG
>JAIWOB010000102.1 GCA_020217065.1 Chloroflexota bacterium
GATGGATTTTGTAATCGCCAGTCCCGCCCGCACGCGCTGGATGCGCTGGTCAAGGTTGTAGAGCGTAATGGTTTGCTCAAGGTCTTTCCGCAGCAGAATGGGCAGATTGTTTTGCGTGCTGTCTATCAATTTTTGCTGGCGCTGCAGCCCGGAAGCAAGGGCGTCAATGCGCGCCCGCAATTCCGCCTGGCGCAGCGTGTGCGTCACCAGCAGGGCGGCTTGAGCGGCGAAAACTTCCGCCGTTTCGATGGTCGCTTTATCGGGTCTCAAATTGTTCGATGGGTTATCCAGGCTAATCAGCCCGACCAACTGCCCCTCTGCGGTTTCAAGCGGAACCAAAAGCGCGTCGTTCGCGTTCCAAAGATTTTCGTCCGAAGCGGCAGGAAAAGCGACGCCCAGAGCCGGCGGCTGGAATTCGGCTGAGACGGGCGGCGACTCTTTATTCGGAATAAAATAAGAACGGCTCAATTTGAACTCAGGCTGCATGAGTTGGCTGACGCTTTGCAGGGGTTGCTTGCGCGACATCAACTCATTCAACGATTCTTGCGGAATGCCGGTGGCGGCGACGCGCCGCAGCAGACCGCTGTCGGATTCCAAAACGCTGATTAAGACGACGCGGAAAGGGGTGGAATCGCGAATGCCGCGCGCGATAACCTGTAAAGCCTGCTCAAGCGGCTGGTCGTGACCGAGGTCGTAACTGACGTCCGCCAGGCGGGTGAGCGCCTCCGCGCGGCGGCGCATTAACTCGGCGCGCCTCTTCTCCGATTGATAGCGCTGCGCGTTGTTCAGGGCAATGCCGGCGTAAGCCGCCAAGCTTTGAATCATTTCCGCCGCTTGCGGCTGGAAAAAACCCGCGCGCGAAGAATGAAGACTGATTAAGCCGAGGGCGCGCGCCTGATAGGGTATCGGCGCAATCAGTGCCGAGCGCGTTTCTGCGTGTGAAGGTGGAATTTCGTTAGGCGGCAGGTCGTCGAGGATGCGCGGCTCACGGCTTGCCAACACTTCCTGTTCAACGGGGGAAATTTCGTTATCTTTTCCGCAGCCGACGCTCATTTCAACCATCAGATTTTTGTCGCCGCCCTCTTGTTCGAAAGCCAGAACCGAGCAGCAGTCGGCGCGGGTCAGGCGGAGCGCTTCGTCATGCGCAATCTTGAGCAGGTGTCTCACGTCGAGGGACGCGCCCAATTCGCGGTTGATGCGCGTCAGGCTGGAAAGCCAGTCCACCCGCTGCCGCAGGGAAAGGTCGGTCTGCCCGCGTAATTCGGTGGTCTCAATGGCGGAAGCGAGCTGCCCCGCCGCTGTGGCGACAATCTGCAGGTCGTAGGCGTTGAAATGGTCCGACTTGCGGCTTCCCAGCATCAATTCGCCAATGCTTTTCTCGCGCGCCACCAGCGGAACCACAATGGCAGATTCAATCTGCAAAGAGGTAATCAGCGGGCGGTAAACCGCCAGCACGCGGCGGTCGGCGCTGAGCCGCCCGGAGAGGAAAGGCGTTTGACTGCCGGAGACCGTGTAGGGATAAACCGGGTCGTTGATGAATATTTCGATGAAGGAAGCGCCGAGTTCTTCTGGAACGCCGTAGGCGGACTCGCGGTTGAGAAGCAATTCGCCGCGAGTTTCATCCAAAAGGAAGATTGCCGCCGAATCCGCCTGAAACAAACCCGCCAATTCCTGCACCGAATACTTTAAAATTTCATCCAGAGTGGCGGAAGAGCCGGCAAGGTTGGTGATGCGGCGCAGCGCGTTCGAACGCTGGGCGCGGGCGCGGGCTTGCTGAATGAGCAAAATATTTTCGATGATGGCGGCAGCCTGAGCCGCCACAATGTTCATCAGGCGCAACTCTTCAAAAGTGAAAGGCGCCGCGCCGCCCAAGTGATGCCCCACTTGAAGATAGCCCAACATGCGCCCCGAAGATAATAACGGAGCGAGGGCGGTGTCGCGCAGGCTGGCAGCCATGGCAATATCGGAAAGCCCAAGCATTCCCCAAGTCTCGTCGGTGGAGGCGTTTTGGGCAACGACAGGCTCGTGGGTATTGATGACCTTTTCAGCGAGGCTGTTCTCGGCGACAGTGACGCGGTAAATTTGTACGAAATGCGGCGGCAGTCCGCGGAAAGGAATTTTGCCCTCAAGCGTGCGCTTTTCTTCATCGTAGAGCAAAAAGCCGACGATTTCGGCTGAAAACAAGGGCGACACGCTCTCGACCAGCCGGGCGAAGAGTTGGTCCATATCGCGGATTGCGCCAAGCGCCTGATTCAATTTCGCCAGCGCCTCCAGTTCAGAGGCGCGTTTTTGTTCGTTTTCATAAAGAACGGCGTTCCGAAGAGCGACCGCCGCCTGCCCGGAAATTAACGTCAGGATTTCCAGGTCATGCGTTCCGAAGGAATTGTCGCTGGTTTGTCCAGCCTGAAGAACGCCCACCAGTTTTCCGCCAACCGTCAGCGGAACGCCCAGGTAGGATTGGAGGGGGAACATCAGGTCTTCGTTTGCGATAAATTCAGGCTGAGAGCGGATGTCCGCCACAAGAAGAGGGGAGCCGCTCTCCGCCAGACGTTCCGCCAGCCTGCCAAATTGAGAAAGGGAAGCCTGCGTGACGACGGCAGAGCCGGTTTCGGAAGGCTGAAAACGATAAGGAAGAAAGGTTTTCTCGGCGGCGTTCCAAAGGCTTAATTCAAGCAAGTCGGAGGAAACCAGGCGGTTGACGTTTTCCAAAACCGCTTGCAGGATGGATTGCAAGCCAAATTGCAAGGAAAGCCCGCGATTGAATTCCGTAACAATACTCAGGATTTCCCCCGCCGAACCGTTTCCTTGTTCAAACGCGGGAGAAAAATCCCTGCCGCGCAAAGCAAGCGCAATAATAGGGTATGGACCCGGTATCGAAAAAGAAGAGATTTCCACCAGCCTTCCGCCAATGGAAACCCTTTTGCGCCCCGGCGAAGCGCACAAATCGAGGAATTCTTCCGATGGACGAGCGCGCCGCGCCAGGCGTTCCAAGTCGCACGCCTCGTCGTCGCGCAGGTCGAAATAATTCCGCGCCAGCGGGCTGATATATTCGACCCTGCCGCCAGGCTGGAGAATCACAACAGCGTCTTCGGGAATAGGAGAGTTGGACGGATGAAAAGCGCTGAGCTCCGCCTGCGCCGCAGAAGGCGGACGCGGAGATACCCGCAGCGCCGCCCAAACCAGCAGCATGAACGCTAGTCCGGCGATAAACAGGCCGATGCCCAACCCAAGAAACATGGAAAATTCACCCCATCAGGCGGCGGAAGGCGCCGTCGAATCCTGCCGCCGCGCCTCAGCGGCAAGTTCGGTAATTTCGCGAATATCCGCAAAGGATTGAAGGCTGGGAGAAACCAACCCGGCGGAAAGGTACATAAATCCGACTTTTTCGAATCCGCCTTCGTTTTTCGGAACTTGAATAAAGCCCTGCTGGCGGTCTATGAAATTGTAGTGGCTTTGCACCTCGTTGGAAAAACGCTCCTTGAGCCTTTGGCGAATTTTGGGCGCGGCTTCTTCGGTGGTGATGATGATGAAATTATCGCCGCCGGCGTGCCCGATGAAATCGCTGGTCGTCCCCAATTCGTCCACCACCTCGCCAATCATCATCGCGGCAAAGCGAACCACGTCGTCTCCGGCTACAAAGCCATACACGTCTTTGAACGCCTCAAAATTATTCATCCGCACGTCCAGCAGCGCCCAGCCTTTTTCACGAATAATGCGGCGCAGTTGTTCTTCAATCAGCCGCCCGGCGGGAAGTCCGGAACGCGGGTCGGTCAGGCTTTCGCGCTCCGAGCGGCGAATGGCTCCCTGGACGCGTAATTTCAATTCTTCGATATCGAAAGGCTTGGTAATGTAATCGTCGGCGCCCAGTTCGAGCCCCTGCAATTTATCGCTGCGCTCGTCTTTTTGCGTCAAAAAGATGACCGGGATATGACTGGTGCGCGTGTTGGTGCGCAGCGTGCGGCAGACTTCGTAGCCGTCAATATCGGGCAGCATGATGTCCAGCACGATGAGATGCGGCAGCACCTGCTTTGTTTTTTCGAGCGCATCGCGTCCGCGATTGGCGACGTCTACTTCATATTGCAGGCTGGTGAAGTAGATTTTAAGCATATTGGCAATGTCAATATCGTCTTCCACTACCAAAAGCCGGGCGTTTCCCATGTAAGCCTCCTTTTTATGCGCGCGACAGCCCTCTGCGGGCGTTCTTTCGAACGATTTCGATTTGTTCCTGCGTGACTTCGCGTTCAAACGAGCGGAAGCCGCTCATGCGAAATCCGTGTCGTTCCGCGATAGCGGTGATTTCCCTGACGCGCTCCAACGTAATATCCTTGCCGACAGTGTAATCTTCAAAACGACCCTCCAGCGTCAAAGCGATGGTTTCCGCCATGCAGGCGTACGCTTTGCCTTCCGGAAAGCCAAAATCGAAGTTAAAGTTGACCGGTCCCGGCACGTCCACCATGCCGCCGTCAATGACTAATATATCATCTCTCGCAGCCGCCACCATTGCAGAAACATCGCGGGGGCGGGCAACATCGCAGACCACGCTTCCAGCCTGGAGATATTGCGGGCGGATAACGTCATGAATGGAACTGGTGACGGTCAGAATTAATTGCGCGTCCTTCAACATTTCCATGCTTGAGCCGACGACCAGTTCGCTGCGGGCGCGAACGGCGCGGTCGGGCGTTGAAAGTCGTTCGCGCAAGCGGGCAAGTTTGTTTTCGTCGCGGGCAATCAGCAAAAGGCGCGCCGCCTCGCCCGCCAACAACTCGGCGCAAACGCGCCCGATGGCTCCCGTTGCGCCGACCACCGCCACAGTGGCTTCTTCAAGTCGAATCTCCATCGCCCGCGCCGCGTCGCGGATGGCTTGAACCGCCATGGCGACGGTAAACGAATCGCCGGTAGTGACGGGAATATCCAGCGCCTTTGCGATGGTCAATCCCGCGTCGCCGACGACGGAAGTGAAAGCGCCGAGACCGAGAATATCGGCTCCCAGACGTTCCGCCATACGCCCGGTTTGAATAATTTTACGATAGACGGCGTTGACAGGCAACTCCATCATGCGGCGCGGCGTGTACGGGCAGGCGATAAACCAGCCTTTGACAACCTTGCCAGTCGCCGCCGAGGTGACGCCCTCGATTTCCGAAATATAAACCGGCGGGAAAAAGGTCGAAAAAAAATCAATTTGTCTTTCGTTTAGGATGCGTCCCAGAAAGGGAAACTTTCGGCTGACATCTCGCTTGGGGTCAATGGGGTGAATGATGAACGCGAAACTATCCATGTTTTACCACGATTCTGATACGCCTCTTTCATGTTTATGATACAACACTTGATGCAGTTCGGAAAATTTGAGATGGTGATGGTCGCTTTCTTCAAAGGTCACGTCGCGTTCAATCACGCGCCGTTCCTTCGAAGCCGCCAATACGACGTCCGATTCAATGGTGCGGGCGGGATAAACTATCATGCCGGAGCCGATGCGGCAATTATGCCCGACGCAGCCGCCCAGCACCGGACGGTTTGAAATGCCCAGCCTGCCGTTCCCGTCGCGAGCGCGGATGGGAGCGGGAATCAGGTTGTAATCGGTCCAGGTGGAACCGGCGCCAATGAAAGTGCGCTTGCCGATAACGCACATTTGCAGACAGGTATTCTGCGCCACCATGCTTCCTTCCATGATGGTCGTCATGAAGAGCGAGGCGCGAAAGGGCAAAAACGCGCCGTCGCCGACGACCGAAAGCATCACCTGGCATCCCTGCGAGACGTTGACATGGCTGCCGATGATGGAATTGTCTATGACGGCGCCGGCGTTGATGGTTACGTTATCGCCGATAATAGTGGGTCCATGAATGACGGCGCTTGGGTCAATCACGCAGTTTTTACCGACTTTGACCAGTTCCGAACATTCCAGCACCTGCCTGCCTTCATAGATTGCCTTACCGATAATTTTCATCTTGAAGGCAAGGTCGCTGTTCAGGCGTTTTTCAAAACGGGCGCCGCGCGCAAATTGACCGAACACCGTATCGGCGATGAAGATGTGCGCCCAGGAATCGATTGCCAACAAAGCGCGCAGGGGAACTTGAAAGACAAGGTCTCCGCTTTTATCCGCCATGTAGGTGGGGATATGATAGTAGCCAATTTCCCGCGCCTCCAAATCAATCACCAGCGGTTGAACGTCGGCGACGGGACCGTTGGGGTAATACCACAAGTCGGCAAGATAGAGGCTGCCAGCGGGAGTGTAGGAAGTGGAAAGCGGCAGGGCGTGTTCGCGGAAGGCGGGGTCTTCAGCGCGAAAAGCGGCGCGCACGGGCTTCTTCCCGCGCACGGCTTGTTCCATAAACGCCTCGATATAATCCTTGTCGAAAAACAGGTTGTCGCGATAAACAATGGTCGGTTCGCGGATTGGCTGCAAACGCTCTCCCTGTTTCAATTCCCGTTCATGCGTGACATAAGGAGCGAGCAGGTCGCGCTGGCGCAGCCAAAGCGGCTCGTTTTGAATTCGCAATTCACGCGCCGGCTCGCAAAACGGCATGACGGGATTGGGCGCATGCAAAATGATTTTCATCATAATGGGCGATTATAAATCAAAGCGCGGTTTTGGACGTTCATCCTGCAGGAAAATGCAATAAATCAGATTCCGCTGTGCAGGGCAGCCGAAAGGGGGGGGCGCTTACAGAATAGGAATGGGCTGGTCCAGAAAAACCTTTAATTTCTGGCTGAAAACCATTGGGTCTTCGAGCATTGGAAAATGCCCCGCCTGGGGAAAACGCTCAATCACGGCATGGGGTACGCCTTCCAACAGGGGCTTCCATTGCATGGGATGCACAATCACGTCTTTATCGCCATACATTCCCATCACAGGGACTTTAATTTGGGGAATAAGCGGGATTAAGTCGGTGCGGCGCAGGGAGGCGATGGAAAGCAGGAAAGATTCAAGGGTGGTGCGGGAAAGGTCGCGGTCCATCATATCGGGGAAGCGGGGGTCCTTGCAGATATAGGGCGAATACACCCTCATCCCCGCTCGAAAGACGCCCATCATGTTGAAGAGCATAAAGGCGATTGGTCGGTAGCCCGCAAGTTTCAGGAGCGGCGCAAGCGAAGAACCGATGATGGGCGAACCGACGACGACGACCTTGCTGACCCGCTCCGGATATTGAATCGCAACCGAGAGACTGACCGTCCCCCCCATGCTATGACCGACCAGCGGGGCGCGCGCAATCCCCAATTGTTCCATGAACTGGTTAACGAGGCTGACAAAATCGGAAACGGCGTAGGTGTCGCGTTTTTTGCCCGACTCGCCAAATCCCCAAAAATCCAGCGCATAGGTGCGGTAGAAAGCGCCCAGGTAGCCCATCGTCTCCTGCCACAGCCCCCACGAGCCAAGCCAGCCGTGCAAGAGGATGACCGGACGCCCGCGTCCGTAAACTTCATAATGAACAATTCCCTGGTCGGTTGTAATCGAAGACACGGCAAAATACGAGCCCTTCCCCTATCTTCCTTCGTCCATTTCCTTAAGAATGCTGTAAAGCAGCTCAAGCAAAACGGTCTTTACGCTGTCGCGTTCGGTCGCCACACAGGGCAGCAGTTTGACGGCGGCGTCAAGGCGAAGGGCGTGGCGCACATCTTCGAGTTCCCAAGCGTCTTCCATGTCCTGTTTATTGGCGGCGACGACAAAGGGAGTGGGGGCGTAAGCGCGAAAGGTTTCCAAAATGGAGCGCGCTTCGCGGAAGGTCTCCGGGCGGGTGCTGTCCACCATCACGATGAATCCCAGCATGCCTTCCGAGAGAATTTCCCACATGAAATCGAAGCGCTTCTGCCCCGGCGTCCCAAAGAGGTATAAAACCAGGTCTTCGTCCACCGTGATGCGCCCAAAATCCATCGCCACTGTGGTTGCCGATTTGACCGTGCGCTCTTCCTCCGAAGAGATTTTGCGCTCCGTTGCCACCACGTCAATTTCGCTGACAGACTGGATGAATTGAGTCTTGCCGGCGCTGAAGGGACCCGTGACGACCATTTTTACCGTTTGCATAATTTCTATCCTTCCAACCGCGATGATTACAAGGTGCGAATGCGTCCAATCAATTTATTGATGAGCGTCTTTTGTTCTTGTTTATCCTGCCCCGGAATTTGTTTGGTAAGAGGCGGAGCGGCCGCCCCAGCCGGACGCACCATCTCCACCAGCCCCGCCTGTAACAAACCGTACACAATTCGCCGGATTTCGAGCTCGCTCAATTTATTCGTGCTGGCAATCTGGCGCATGGTGTTCTTGGGGTCCACAAACTTAACGACTTTCCATTCCTCTACGCTCAAGTTGACGTTCGTAAGCGGGCGGTCTGTAAATTTGAGCGCCATGTCGAGGCTGGGGATTTCATCCTGAAGCTGTTCCAACTCGCGCAGTTGGCGCGAACCTTCGATGATGATGTTTTCGAGGTCGAGTTTGACGCTGATACGCTCGTCCGGGGGCAGCATGTCGTTTTCGAAGCGAAAGACGCCCTCCACCCAGGTAAATAGTTTACGCACAATGCCGGTAAAATATTCCTGCAGGTTGAGAAGAATATCTTCCTGGGTGACGTAGCCGGCGTTAATCAGCAACAGCCCTAATTCCTTATCCGTCATTTGCCCGGCGCGTTCCACAATCGCCCTGTATTGATTGGCGTTAATTTTGTTGGCTTTATGCAAGATGGAAGCGAGGCTGCCGTCCTCTTTGCCGAGCCGCGCGTAAGCCAGTTTACCGCTGCGAAACGCCACTTGCGCCTGCTCCGAAGGACCGTCTAAAATCAGGGTTCCGGTCTTGCCGGCAAGATTAATCAGGTTGAGCAGTTGGGTAATCGTAAAATCGCGTAAATTTCCACGCAGAGCCATATGTCCTCTGTAGCCGGGACATTGCAACAAGCCAAGCGCCGGCGGCAGAAAAGCCGCGCCCATTCGCAACACCGACAACGTAAAAATTATACTTGCAAGAGGATAATGCGTCAATTAAACGGGCTAACAGTCTTGTGAGGGCGCGCGTTCCCGTCCATTGTTGCGGCTCAAAAAGCGGGAACGCCGCCCCAAAGACTGCGCGAATTTGAATTTCCGTAACTTGTTATCCTTTTGCGCCTTTATAAATGGAAGGAGTGCCCTCGTTCCATAAGACCTTTTGAGTGATTTCCGAAATTTTCCATTCCGGTCCTTGGGCGACTACCCTAAAGGTATACATGCAATGCGTGGTGAAACTTTCTTTATCGGTCTGCCGCCAAACTACCATGGAAGCGCGACAGGAAGCGGTGACGGAGTCGATGAACTTGATTTCGTAATTGCTCACCAAGTGTTGAATCTTCAAGGGCTCCAATCCCTCGCGGCGCAGACGCACATATTCCTTAACCGAGATTTTCTCCGGCGGCGTGCCGCGCAGGTCGGAATAATCCGCCAGGATGACGTCGGTGAAGCAGGATTGCAACCCGTCCCAATCCTTGACGTCGAAACTATTTGCAAAGTGCGCGATGAGTTCCTGAATTTTGAGCCTGTCTTCCATGTGCGTATTCTGCCTTTCTTTTTGGTTTACAAGTTTTCGAAAGCCGGACTTTCAAGGCTGGCGCACAGCCATTTTAGCGCCCCTTGCGCCACCGCGCGACCGCTTGCAAAACATGCGGTCAAGAGATAACCGCCGGTGGGGGCTTCCCAATCCAACATCTCGCCCGCGCAAAAAACGCCGGGCATGGCGCGCAGCATCAGGTTTTCATCCAGCGCCTCAAAAGCGACTCCGCCGGCGCTGCTGATGGCTTCTTCGAGCGGACGAGGCGCAAGCAGCGGAATAGGCAGACGTTTTACAGAAGCCGCAATTCGGCTGGGAAAAGCGAAATCCTCTTTTGGAATAAATTCATAGAGCAGCCCCGCTTTTACGCCTTTCAAGCCAATTGTCTTTTCGAGATGCCGCGCCATCGAGCGCGAACCGCGCGGTTTGGACAATCTCTCCGCCAGCCATTCTTGAGAGCGGTCTGGCGCCATATCCAACTCGACGACGGCTTTCCCG